>CAYIGX010000064.1:0-3678 GCA_964363095.1 uncultured Candidatus Saccharibacteria bacterium | reverse complement strand
TCCTGTCTGGATTATCGGGTCAAGCCCGATAATGACACTTTTCTTATCTGGTATAATAAGCATAGAGATTAATCTTAAATACTAATACTATGGGTACTTTTGCTTGGTTTTGGCTCGTTCTAATTGTTTTGGTGGTGGGGTGGTTAGTCGGGATTTTTAATGGCCTCATTGTTCTGAAAAATCGGGTAGCCGAAGCGTTTAGCGACATCGATGTCCAGTTAAAGCGCCGCTACGACCTCATCCCCAATTTAATCAATACGGTTAAGGGATATGCCGAACACGAGCGGGAATTATTTGAAAAAGTGACTGCGGCGCGGACCGCGGCGATGGGAGTAGCGCAAGGCGACATCAAAGAAAAAGCGGAGAAGGAAAATGCCTTAAGCTCGACCTTGAAATCGTTGTTTGCCGTGGCCGAAAATTATCCCGTTTTAAAAGCGAATGAAAACTTTTTAGCGCTTCAAGAAGAACTCTCTGATACTGAAAATAAAATTATGGCTTCGCGTCGGTTTTACAACAACAATGTCAAAGATTTTAACACGCGCCAAGAAACTTTTCCCACAACTTTGTTTGTCGGGATGTTAGGGTTTAAAAAAGCCGATTTCTTCGATTTGGATGAAAGCCCCAAAGAGCGTGAAAATCCGCAAGTAAATTTTAGTAACTAGCTGGTTAGCAGGTTAGTTAGAACGGGACCACAACAACTGACCCGCTAAAATTCTGACCAACTAACAAACTAATATGTACAACCAAATTGCGGCGAATCGCCAAAAAACTTTTCTTTTAGTGGTTAGTTTTTTGGTTTTAATTATCGCGGTGGGTTACTTCGCTTCGGTGTATTGGAATAATTCCAGTATTTTGTTGTGGTCGGTGATTGTGAGTATGGTGATGAGTTGGGGCAGTTACTTTTCCGGCGACAAAATGATTCTCGGCTTGTCGGGTGCCAGGAAAGTTAGGCACGATGCTGATTTAAAGCAACAGCAAATTGTGCATCTGGTCGAGAATATTTGCATCACTGCCGGACTGCCGACCCCGCAGGTATATTTAGTCGCCGACTCGGCCCCGAATGCATTCGCGGTAGGCCGGGACCCGAAGCATGCCAGCATTGCCTTAACCACCGGCATCATCGAAAAATTAGATAAAGTTGAGCTCGAAGGCGTGATTGCACACGAATTATCGCATATTAAAAACTACGATATCCTACTATCAACCGTGGTCATCACTTTATTGGGAGTAATTACACTCCTCGCGGATTGGTCATGGCGTGGGCGGATGTTCAGCAATCGGGATTCAAACAACGACAATAATAATTCAATTTTGTTATTGATTGGGGTGGTGTTAATAATTTTAGCGCCCATTTTTGCGCAATTAATTTATTTAGCCATGTCCCGTCAGCGCGAATATTTGGCTGATGCTTCGGGGGCACTCCTCACGCGGTATCCGAAAGGATTAGCTCGGGCCTTGCAAAAATTATCGGATGATAAAAATCAATTAAAATTTGCTAATCGCGCGACCGCGGGCTTGTATATTGTGAATCCATTTAAGAAAATAAATACATTGGGGGAAGAGTTGTGGTCGACTCACCCGCCCCTCGCAAAAAGAATTGCGACTCTCCAGAATATGAATTTGTAAAAAAATTATTCATGAATATTAAAAAAATTGGTTTGTGTATGGCTTTGTTATTAATTTTGGGTGCGGCGGGTTGTGGGGGGGCCAGAAAAACTATTCAACTTGGCCAAGCCATTATCACTACGCAAATTAATGCCAATAATTCACCAGTGGGGGAAGTTGCTACCATTTTAGATTCCACTCGCAAAATTTATTTAAGCGCGGAGGTAATTGATGCCAGAAGGGGGGACAAAGTTCAGATTGCTTGGCGCAATGTTGGAAAGGACCAGATTTTAGCGACCGAGGCATTCACTGGTAGGCGCACTTCGGACCGGTCAACTGAATTTACCGTTAGTGCTACTCCTACCACCAGTTGGCTGGCTTCAACCTTAGTTCTAAGCGATATTAGCTGGGTAGCGGGGGATTACGAGGCGATTATTCAGATTAACTCCGTAGAGGTGAAGCGAGTGGGATTTGCGATTGTGACCGAGCGCGATTACGACACAGCTACCAAGCAGGCCTATGTGAAAAATATTTGGTTGGGGACAGAGCTCAACAGCAGAGACCAGATCGTTTCCCCGGCCACTATCTTTAGTAAAACCGACGAGACCATCTATGCGGTTGTCTCGTTGCAAAATGTCCCCAAAGGGACCAAATTCCAAGGCACCTGGAAGCTCCTGGAAACTAACCAAACTCTCAATAATTTTGCCACCGAATTTACTGGTAGCGGGTATTTGCCCTTCGATATTTCTTTAAATGAAGTTAGGCGGTCGGTGTGGATTAAGGGCAATTATACTTTTACTATCGCTGTGGATAATTTACCAGTTTCCACCAAAAACTTTACGATCAATTAAGAGAGAATCGGGCCATTTATCCCCAATTTATAGGAGAAAACAAGGATTTCTGTGGCTCTGGGTGAGTAAAATGTTGACAAACCAGCGGGGGATTGGTATTTTTAATATATGACAAGAGCGTAAACTCTGGCTTCCACTATAGCTTTTTGGTAATTATCATCAAAAGGGCAATTTTTTTATGTTATTAAAACCCCCACCAATTACAGCTGTCGACAATGCCCAATTTGTTGATAAGTGGTATGCTCCGGCCAAAGATTTGGCTAATTTGCCTGACCTAAACTCTTTGCAAATCGATTCGTATAAATGGTTTCTGAAAGAGGGGTTAAAAGAATTATTTGAAGAGATTTCCCCGGTCGAAGATTTGACCGGGAAGAATTTGGAATTGCATTTTGTGGATTACTACCTCGAAGAGCCCAAGGTTGATGAAGAAACCGCCAGAAGCTCGGATTTGACCTTTGAGGCCTCGCTTCGGGTTAAACTCCGGTTAATTAATAAAGAAACCGGGGAAATTAAGGAGCAAGAGGTGTTCCTGGGAGATATCCCCATTATGACCGCTGCGGGCGCTTTCATTATTAATGGAGTCGAACGGGTAGTTATTTCCCAGTTAATTCGTTCGGCGGGGGTGCTGTTTACTAGGGATGAGGGCCTCACCTACGGCCAATATGGGGCCAAAATCATCCCAGAACGCGGGGCTTGGTTGGAAATCGAGACCAGCAACAAAGGGGTTTTATCAGTTAAGATCGATCGTAAGCGCAAAACCTATCTGACCACTCTCCTCCGGGCGTTTGGCCTAGGCGGTGACAGTGAACTTCTGGAGGCCTTTAAGGATGTAAATACTAACTCCAAACTAGATTACATTCAAGCCACGATTGACCGGGACCCGGCCAAATCCAGCGACCAAGCCATTTTAGAAGTATATAAAAAGATGCGACCGGGGGATTTAGCGACAGTCGATAATGCTCGCAATCTTTTTCACAATGTTTTTATGAATCTCCGCCGGTACGATTTGTCTAGTGTCGGGCGGTATAAGGTGAATAAACGGCTGAATTTAGAGATTCCCAATACCAAAGAATTTCGGGTGCTCACCTTGGAAGATATCGTTGCGATTACTAAGGAAATTATTCGCCTGAATAACGCCGGTGGCCCAGCTGACGATGTGGATAACTTAAAGAATCGGCGGGTAAAAGCAGTGGGCGAGTTGGTGCTCCATAAATTCCGTACC
>CAYIGX010000063.1:0-3727 GCA_964363095.1 uncultured Candidatus Saccharibacteria bacterium | reverse complement strand
TGGGGTAGGAGTGCTTGGTTTAGGGTTATTGGATCATTACCTATGGACTTTACAGCCGGGCCGACTTACGCTATTTTTAATTATTGGTATGATTGCAGTGTTAGCGCAGAGTTATAACCGTAATCAATTGGAAAGCCATGGAAGAATTGATACCTAATTTCGACCACGAAGATATGCCTCAAGTGGCTCCTGAGTCGGTAGTCCCCAAAACTGAACCCGAGCCAGTAGTAGTGCCAGTAGCAACCAAAGCTTCAGCTTCAACCTCTGCCAAACTCGAGACCGACACTAAATTATTTGCCGCCATTAGCTATCTTTCGATTTTGTTTGTGGTGCCCTGGGTGGTAAAAAGGGACGACAAGTTCGTGGCCTTTCATATCAAACAAGGGATGGGGCTATTCTTGGCCGAGGTGGTGATTTGGGTCGCCCTGTGGTTGGTAGAGGCACTTTTGACCACCATCTTTTCTTATCGGGCGACCGGGTTTATTGTCTTGCTCAATCAAATTGTCTGGTTGCTGATCGCGGCGATGAGTATCCTCGGGATTTACTATGCCGCGCAAGGCAAAACTAAGCCCCTCCCGTATATGGAGCCAATCACTAAAAATATCAAACTTTAGAATGGTTCTGTTGCCTTTCTAAAAAGGTAACACCAAAGTCCCAGCCAGTCGCTCTGGCTTGGTATTAAGCCAAAAATTACCTTTCCGTTCCCATCGGTATAACCGATTCCGCGAGCGGTAATTTTTGGAATACCTAACGCCTCCGCTCCAATGGCTGGATTAAAGATACAGAACCTAAACGGCTCATTAATGAGCCGTTGAAACTACAAGCTATCTACCCCTCTTAAGATAAGAGGGGGTTGGGGGAGTTATGAATATAAAAAGATAACCCCACCAGTCTTCGCTTTCGGGCTACGCCTGGCTCCGCCTAACCTCCCCTTAATTAAGGGGAGGAATTAGTTTTAATTAGAGTTCGATGATTTCTTTGAGCTTGGGTAGATGAGTTTTGAGTTTGAGTTGTTGGTCTATTTTCTCAGCTAACATCGCCCTTGGTTCATCGTCGCCGTGAGTAATCAGAATAGTTGGTTGGGTCCGAAAACCTGCCAGCCATTTTAGAATTCCGTTCTGGTCGGCATGGGCCGAGAAGGCCTCGATATTTTGGATTTTAGCATTGACCGTGGTGGAGTACTTGTAAATTTGAATGTGTTTAGCCCCGTCTAAAATTCGGCGGCCTAAAGTGCCAGGAACCTGAAAGCCAGTAAAAACAATTTGGGTATTGGGATCCTTGGCATGATGCAAAATATGATGAGGTACGCGACCAGCATCGGCCATGCCGCTTCCCGCAATAATTATGGCGGCACCGTCCAGATTATTTAACTCTTTTGATTCAGTTTGAGTAGCAATGACCCGCAGGCCAGGAAAATCAAACAGATCAGGATCACTTTTCAATTGTTGCTGAAAAGTTTCATCAAACGATGCAGGATATTTTTTGTAGATAGCAGTGATGGTGGTGGCTAATGGACTATCTAAAATTACCGGAATAGTGGGAAATCTTTTTTGATTGATTAAGTTATTGATGGTATAGAGCAAATCTTGAGTGCGCTCTAGGGCAAACGATGGAATTATCACGATAGAGTTGTGTTGTTGAGCAAAGTTGGCGGCTTCCCCCAAAATATCTTCCCTGTTTTCTACCGGGGGATGCAGACGGTTGCCATAAGTTGACTCACAAACTACATAAACGGCCTCGGGAATAATAGCCGGGTCGCGTAAAATTGGTACCGGACTGTTACCCAAATCGCCTGAAAACACCAATTTTTTCCCATCCAACCAAATTTCAACTAAAGCCGACCCTAAAATATGGCCGGCATCTTGCAAGCGCAACTTAATTTTCGGATTAATTTCTAATTCGGTGGCAAATTCCAGTGGCCGAAAAAGCTTAGTGGAATCCAGCGCGTCTTGCTTGTTAAATAATATCTCCAACTGGTCTTCGTGGACGCCGTGTTCCTGAATTTGCCCGGCATCAGTCAGAATAGTTTTGGCGAGTTCCGCTGTGGCGGGGGTGCAATAAATTGGTCCACGGAACCCTTCTTTGTAGAGCTTGGGGATGCGTCCACAGTGGTCTAGATGGGCATGGGTGAGGACCATGAATTCAATCGCGGTGGGATCGAAATCAAACGGCTCGTAGTTGCGCTGTTGGTTATCCCAATCACCCTGAAAGAGGCCGCAATCTACCAGAAACTTGGTTTTGCCCAGAGTAATTAAATAATTAGAACCGGTCACCATACCGGTGGCGCCTAAAAATTGAATAGAAGTATTCATATACCCAGTATAGCTTGATAAGATAGAGATTGTCAGCTATCCTAATTGGGATGGGGCTGTAGCTCAGTTGATTAGAGCGCTTGTATGGCATACAAGAGGTCGTGGGTTTGACTCCCATCAGCTCCACCACAAGTGGGTCACCGGCCTGTCCGTCCGTAGCTCGATAGAGCGAAGGAGGATTCGAATCCGGTACGGTCCACCACGAACTATTCGCTTCACTCAAGTTCATGGCGCCGCCACATCCATTTATAGTAATAAAATCATTGTTTTTGCACTAAGCGAATAGTGAAGTGTCGTGTACCCGAGAGCAACGAGTGGTACTGCGACTTATAATATTCCTGCAACAGCAGGGAAAATCATCCGGTACGGTTTATCATTATCTGTGGTATTATTACGAGTGCCTATTATTAACACTGGGTGGAGATTATGAAGAAGGTCAATCTTTTAGTGAAGTATGTTTTCGGTTTAGTGGTTTGCTTGTTGCTCCGGTTAATTCCGTACAGGGTCCCGAATATCGAGCCAATTATGGCAACGACTATGCCGTTTGGTAAACAATTTAGTTATCTGGGTGGCTTTGCCTTCGGGTTTTTGAGTATTGTTCTCTTTGATTTGTTAACTAAATTCGGTTTATGGACTTGGATTACCGCCGGAATGTATGGACTGGTCGGATTAGCCGCGGCTTGGTGGTTCCAAAAGCGTCCCGCGACAGCTCTGAATTTTGCCGGGTTTTCGATTGTGGCTACCCTAGTTTACGACTTTATTACTGGCCCCATTATGAGTAGCTTTATGTTCAAGATGCCATTTATGGAATCCTTGATTGGACAGATTCCGTTCACGCTCTGGCATTTGGGCGGAAATGTGGTGTTTGCTGTCGTGGTCAGTCCCGTGCTGTATAAATGGGTAGTGAGCAACGAAAGCTTCGCTATTGCTAATCTGGGGCAATTGTTCGCTCGACCAGATAAGTCATAATCAGCTCGGGGGCCGATTATGTTAAAATTGAGATACTCTTAAGGGAGAGTTAATTTTAATAGTATGGCGGAACTAAAAGACAAATACGATCACCAGGTACTAGACGCGAAATGGCAGAAATACTGGGATAAGCAAAAACTATTTTTGACTGAAAATAAAGGCGAGAAAAAATATATTCTCGATATGTTCCCGTATCCTTCTGGCGATGGGTTGCATGTTGGTCACCCCAGAAGCTACACGGCGAGCGATATTTTGTCGCATTACTTTCGATTAAAAGGATATTCAGTATTGCATCCGGTAGGGTTTGATGCGTTTGGACTTCCAGCGGAAAATGCGGCTATCAAAAAAGGACTTCAACCAGCTGAAAACACAGCCAAGAATATTCAAAGGTGTAGTGAACAACTAAAGATACTGGGCATCTCTTACGATTGGAGCCGAGAGGTGAC
>CAYIGX010000062.1:1459-3773 GCA_964363095.1 uncultured Candidatus Saccharibacteria bacterium | reverse complement strand
GTTATTGTTCCAGCATCAGTAATTGCCAAGCCAACTGTGCCCGTCAAATTGACCCCAGAAATTTTGCATGATTTGAAAGAACAATTATACATAGGAATTAGTTCGGTGAGCCCCTCTCTGGGGGCAGTGATCAAGACCTGCCAACTGCAGTTGGCAGGAAATAAGTTGCAGATCATTGTTCCGAGTAAGTTCCTGAAAGATATGCTCGATAAATCAGCCAACCGCAATCTTCTAACCGAGCACCTGGCTAAAGTTGGGCTGGTTGGGATCGAGACGGAATGCCTGATTTCCACGAACTCTAATCCGATAGAAATAGTTGCCGGAGTATTTGATATAATGTAGGGTCTAAAAACAATCTTGATGGACTCTACCGCTACTAACAATTTGATGTTGCCGCAAAATGTCGAGGCCGAGAAGTCGCTACTGGGATCCTTGTTGTTAGATAAAGATGCCATTATCAAGGTGGCCGACATTGTAAAGCCAGAAGATTTTTACGAAGCCAGGCACGGCATTATTTTCGATACGATGTTAGCTCTTTACGAGAAAATGCGGCCGATCGATGTCGTAACAGTAACCGATATCTTAAGAGATCGGAAAAAATTAGACAACATTGGGGGAGCGAGTTACTTAACCACACTTGCCGGAGCGCTTCCGAGTAGTGCTAATGTAGTCCGCTATGCCGAGATTGTGGCGTCAAAAGCCACCTTACGGAACTTAATTGCCGCCGGGACCGATATCTCCACTTTTGGCAGGGTCGAAGATAAGGAAATTGATATTCTGCTCGACGAAGCCGAAAAAAGATTATTTGCTGTCGCGAAAAAATATTTGCGCGGTGGATTTGTTTCGGTCAGAGATGTCCTGGACGATGCGTTCGAAAGAATTGATAAATTGCATGAGAATCGCGGTCAAACGCGGGGAGTTCCCAGCGGCTTCAAATTACTGGACAATATTTTATCCGGTTTTCAGAAATCCGATCTAGTGGTGGTGGCCGCTCGTCCCAGTATGGGTAAAACTAGCTTAGCTTTAAGCTTTGCTTTAAATGCCGCCACCAACGGTTATGCGGTGGGGATGTTTCATTTAGAAATGTCCAAAGACCAGGTAGTCGACCGTCTGATCAGTGCAGAATCTGGGATTGATTCGTGGCGCCTCCGGACAGGAAATCTCCGTGAAGAAGATTTTGCCCGGCTGAGTGATGCGATGAGTAAACTGTCTAATATGCAGATTTACATTGATGATTCGCCGGGAGCGAATATTATTGAAATGCGCACCAAGGCGAGGCGCCTACAAGCCGAAAAGAAACTCGACTTATTGATCGTAGATTATTTGCAATTAATGGAGGCTAGAAAAAGCTCGGATAATCGGGTGCAAGAAATTTCCGAAATTTCTCGCGGTCTCAAGGGATTAGCTCGGGAATTAAATGTGCCAGTGATTGCGGTATCCCAATTGTCTCGGGCGGTGGAACTTAGGCCGCGCAAAATTCCGCAACTCTCGGACCTCAGGGAAAGTGGCGCTATTGAGCAAGATGCCGATGTGGTGATGTTTGTTTACCGCGAAGAGTATTACAATAAAGACACTGACCGCCAAAATATCGCCGATATTATTATTGCGAAGCATAGAAATGGCCCCACAGGCAATATCGAGCTCTACTTTAAGCCCGAAACCATGACCTTCCGCACCTTAGAGACCGATCGCGAGATGGATATGTCTACCGTGATGACCATCGAACAATCCGCTTAATCCACATTGACAACCAAAAATTTCTTAGAAAAAGGAAGTGTTCTTTGATGGCAAAAAAAATCCAAATTCGGGAACTGACAATTGAAGGTACAGACATCCGCTTGGAATTCGAGTCCGTGGGTGCCAGCAGTAGTGTTCCCTCTTGTGTTAAAATTTTTCAGGGAAATCAACTGCTCGCCACGATTGAAGCGAACCTCGACCTCGGACTTGGTGCCGATAGAGCGGTATCTATCACTGCGTGACATTCGGAGTGGATGAGTTCCCTGACACCCCAGGCGTCTGTGCAAAATAATAGTGGATTTGCGTTGCAAATTGTCATCTTCGGGCTTGACCATTAGCGGCATTACTGCCGCTTTTTTATTTGCTGGTATAATTAAATTATTAACAGCAATTTTTGGGATGAATAAAACACCTGGGTTGATGATTCTAAGATTTTTAAAAGGAGAATTACGAACGGTTTTGGCGTTGGTATTATTGTTGCTGATTTTTGTTGGTTTAGGGTTTGCCGCGGGGGACTCAAGCATTGTGTTTGATTTTGGCACAGGTTTGAGTTCAGAAGTCGCTCCCGGAGCCATCT
>CAYIGX010000062.1:0-1449 GCA_964363095.1 uncultured Candidatus Saccharibacteria bacterium | reverse complement strand
GCCATCTCAGTAGCCGGCGGCGCGTCAGTTTATCCCCAGACAATTAACAGCGTTACTTTTGGTTGGCAAACTCCTTACATTGCTGAACAAAGCAGCGGAGCACAGGTAGCTGATTTATTAGAAACCGATTCTAATCAAGGGGTGGGGAATAATGTGTATAAAGTTGGTGGCCTCACCAGCCCTTATTACACCGTGACATTAATCAGCGGTAATCTTAATAATTCCATTACGACTAAATTAGTGGTCAATAATACTACCTATATTGCTAATTCCGAGCCAGGCCAATGGAAAACCTTAACTTTTAAAGCGGCCGTCCAGTCGGGCAGTTTAGATTTTGATTTTCGTCGATACGGGACCAATCTTTGGGCAGTGAATGCGATTACTTTAACTCCCAGTAACATCCCACCAGCTGATTTAAGTTTTGATGTGAGTATTCAGCCCCCAGAACATATTATTCAATCTGGCGGCGCGGCGGTTTATCGTATATCAGTCATCCCAAACAATGGTTATGGGAGCGAAGTTGCTTTATCAATTGCTGATTTGCCAGGCGGGATGACAGCGGCGTTCACTCCAGTTTCAGGATTTCCGCCCTTAGTATCTAATTTAGAAATTTCTACGCGAAAAACTGCTGCTAGCACCCGATACACGCTCAATTTAGTTGTTAAAGGCAAGGACACAGCGGCTTACACGGTCAATAAAAACTTGGTGCTCTTTTTGACTGCCGGACCAGTCATGGGAAGTGATACCAACTCAATCGTGGAGCCACCAGTGGTGGACCTGAAGACCTTTCAAAAACAAGCTAAACAAAGTCAACGCTTTATTGACAAATATATTACCGCAGAAGAAGACCGCCTTCTTAATTCAAAGGAGCTAGCTTCCCTGCATGCCTTGCCCTCCGAAACCGCTTTTGCCGTAATGCCGGAACTCCCTCAACCCAGATCAACCTTCGATGCCTCTTTACGCGGGCTTACCGGTGCGGGTATAATTGGAATAGTGGTGGATAGTGCACCGACAGTTGAATCGGCGCCACCGCCTCGGTCAGGTTTTTGGGCTCAATTCTTCGGTTCTATGTTTAACCCCGCGCAATAATGTTATTAAGCCAAAAATTTGTTAGTGATTTTAAGGAAGAAGCGACTCGTCAACGCGATTTTACTAATTCGTTTTGGCGGCAGTTAGCCGTTATCATCGTTTCCATTGCCATTATTCAAGTGATTGGTCCGTATGTTATTTTTTGGGGGACTAATATCGCCGCCAATCAATTCCGGCCCTTCTAAATTAATGTGACCGGGCCGCTTAAGATTGCTCGTCCTCCATCTCGGGTCAGCACTCGGCCACTCGAGTAAATTTGATTTAGCCAATTGCGGTATCAATGATAAAATAAGCAGGTAAAATCGAAATTATGTCGACTCGTGAACGCCTCCGCAAACAGCAACGCCTTGAGGGACGCAA
>CAYIGX010000061.1:0-3783 GCA_964363095.1 uncultured Candidatus Saccharibacteria bacterium | reverse complement strand
GGATGGCGTGAGCACCAGGCCCACGCCGAACATCATGGCGAAAAACATAAGCGCAATATCCCGACCATGGCTGGAATATTGGTTTGGGGCACCATCTTAATCATCACTTTATTATTCAATCTGACACGTAATCAAACATATCTCCCCTTGTTTTTTATGGTAACAATTGGGATTTTAGGGGCGGTAGATGATTGGTTTAATATTCGAGGCATTGGTGGAGTAAAAGGAGTGCGGGCCCGGCAAAAAATGGCATGGCTTCTCATTATTGCCGCATTTGGAGCATGGTGGTTTTATCAAAAATTAGGTATGAACAGCATTCATATTCCGGCCTATGGAGATATCTTCTTGGGTTGGTGGTATATTCCGTTGTTTATGTTTATCGTCATCGCCACGGCCAACGCCGTTAATATCGCTGATGGCTTAGATGGCCTCTCCGGAGGACTTCTGACCATCGCTTTTACTGGTTATGGCGTTATGGCGTTTTTAAATGGCCAGGTAAGTTTAGCCATTTTTTGCACAACTGCAGCGGGCGCACTGATGGCATACCTCTGGTTTAATATTTATCCAGCTAGATTTTTTGGGGGCGACACTTATGCCTTAGCGATGGGAGCAACCTTGGGGGTCGTGGCGATGTTGATTCAAAGTAATGTCGGTGTGGCAGTTTTGCCCCTCCTCGCCTTTATTCCTTTGGTTGAAACTTTGTCGGTGATTTCGCAATTGGCCTACCGAAAATTGCGACATAAAAAATTGTTTTTGATTGCTCCGTTGCATCATCATTTCGAGGCCTTGGGTTGGCCGGAAACTAAAGTCACGATGCGGTTTTGGATTATTGGTTCGTTTGTCGCAATCATAGGAGTAATTATTGGTTTGGTTGGAAGCGGGCCCGTATAAACCACTATGTCTAACCTGACGGAACAAACAGGCAAAATTGCCGTCTTGGGTCTCGGCAAAGAAGGATTAGATCTTTTGCGATTTTTACATAAATTAAAGGCGAGACCTAGTGCCCTAGACGCCAAAACCATAACTTCGGCTCATCCGCATTACCGGGATATTAAGCGTTGGGCAAGTGAACTAATTTTTGGAACGCATTATTTGGATCATTTAATTGACTTTGATTTAATTTTCCGCAGTCCGGGCGTGCCATTAGATTTGCCGGCTGTTAGACGCGCCAAACGCAAAGGAGTTACGATCAGTTCACTAACTCAATTATTTTTTGATCTGTGTCCTGCAAAAATCGTTGGAATTACCGGGACTAAAGGGAAAAGCACTACTACTTCGCTGATTTACCATTTATTAAAAGGGCGACTACCTGGCAAAGTTTATTTTGGGGGCAATATTGGGTATCCGCCCCTTGCGCTTCTGCCCAAACTTACCAAACAAGATGTAGTAGTGTTAGAATTATCCAGTTTTCAATTAGAGGATTTAACAATGAGTCCCGCTATCGCTGTGGTTTTGAATATTGTGCCAGAGCATTTGAACCGCCATAGAACTTTTGCGAAATATGTGGAAGCTAAATTAAATATTTTACGCCATCAGACCAAGCAAGACATCGTCGTTGTCGGGGCGAGTTATAAAATTACTCCCCTAATCGCGAAAACTGCTCGGGGTAAGATGGTCAAATACTCGCCGCATAAAATTTTATCCCGGGGTGTTTATGTGAGTGGTACAGAGATTATTTATCGTGATGTGGCTACAGGACGGCGGCATTTGATCATGAACTTAACGGACATCGCTCTGAGCGGGCCACACAATATCGAAAATGCCTTGGCGGCCATTACTGTGGCCCTATTGTTGGGAGTAAAGCCGGACAAAATCAAGGAACGTAGCCGGTCTTTTACTGCCCTAGAACATCGTTTAGAACCTATCGGCCAAAAAGACGAAGTTAAATTTATTAACGACTCGATGGCCACCACGCCAGTAGCCACGATGGCGGCTATCCAAACTGTAACAGGCCCCTTGAGTTTAATTTTGGGTGGTGCGAGTAAAAAAGAGAACTTTAAAGAATTGATCAATTTATTGTTAATCAAACCGATTCATGGAGTGGTTTTAATCGGCGATACTACTGATAAGCTATATAAATTATTAAAAACGGCTAAAGCTAAATTTCCTTTTATTAAAGCCAAAGATTTTCCAGCCGCAGTGGAAAAAGCGTATCAATACGCTAAACCAAATGGGACGGTCTTATTGTCGCCAGCTTGTGCCAGTTTTGGTTGGTTTGAAGATGCTTATGATCGCGGCGATCAATTTAAGCAATTAATTAAAAAAATTATTCACACCTCATGACCCGCAAATTCCATGCGCCAGATTCTTATTTGATTTTAGCCACCTTAGTGCTGGTGATTTTTGGGGTGATTATGGTATCATCCGCTTCGGTGGTGGAGTCCTATCAGGCAACTGGCAGTAATACTTATTATTTTCTGCGCCAAACCGTCTTTGCTTTGATCGGATTAGGATTCTGGTTTTTCCTGCAACGGGTGGATTATCACAATTATCGCGCGTTGGCCACGACTGCTCTTGTCTTGAGCATAGCCCTGTTGCTGTTAGTATTTGTCCCGGGCTTAAGCGTCGAGGCTGGGGGGTCGAAGCGCTGGATCGGAGCGGGCAATTTAACTTTGCAAGTAACTGAAGTGATGAAATTGGGGTTGATTTTTTATTTAGCTTACTGGTTTGAACAAAAAGGCCAGAAAATTGTTAGTTTTTATCACACTTTCCTGCCCTTTATTATGTTGTTGGCGGCAATTTGTGGATTAGTTATTCTAGAGCCGGATATGGGGACCAGCTTAGTTCTTGTCGGGATTGCTGTTAGTATGTTTTTTGCGGCAGGCGGAAGTTGGGAGCATATAACTATGTTGATTGTTGGTGGAACATTGGCGATTTGGGGATTAATTTGGGCCGCTCCTTATCGGGCCGCCCGACTCCTGACCTTTTTGAATCCCGCTAATGATCCTTTGGGAGCAGGATACCATATTAATCAGGCCTTAATCGCCCTGGGCTCGGGCGGATTTTTTGGCTATGGTTTTGGTCGGTCTCGGCAAAAATTTAATTTCTTACCGGAATCATCATCGGACTCTATTTTTGCTATTGCGGGAGAAGAATTAGGTTTTTTGGGCATCTCACTATTGATCTTATTGCCATTCGTGGTCTTTGTTTGGCGGGGATTAATGGTGGCCCGCAAGGCCCCGGATGCATTTGGCCGACTGTTGGCGGTGGGGATTACGACTTGGATCGGATTACAGGCCGTAATTAATATTGGGGCGATCATTGGTTTAATCCCGCTAACTGGGGTGCCGTTGCCATTTATTAGCCAAGGTGGCTCTTCGTTAGTTTTTGTTTTAGCCGCTTCTGGTATATTATTAAATATCTCGAGGCAAACTATTTATACTAAAGACGATGAAGATCCTTTTAGTGGGCGGTGGAACATCTGGACACATCTTACCGGCGTTGTCCGTCGGGCGCGCATTATTGAGAAGCAATCCACAAAGTGATATTTTGTTCATTGGTTCCCGAAAACCGGCTGACAGGGAAGCTGTCGAAGCCGCGGGTTTTAAATTTGTCGGAATTTATGCCGGTAAATTGCGGCGCTATTGGGCCTCACAAAATCTAATCGATGGCTTTAAAATCCTGTTTGGAATTATGGCGGCTAAGGGGATTATCTGGAAGTTTCGCCCGGATAAAATTTTTATCAAAGGTGGTTATGTGGGGGTACCAGTCGGCATAGCGGCTTGGTTATTGCACCGGCCAATTATTTTGCACGAATCTGATTCAAGGATGGGCCTAGCCAAC
>CAYIGX010000060.1:0-3845 GCA_964363095.1 uncultured Candidatus Saccharibacteria bacterium | reverse complement strand
AGCGAGTTCCTTCTTACTAATCCCAGTAGCCGCCGCCGTATCCATAATAGCCCGTTCCATCTTCCGGCTGCTATCACTTGTGGCCAATGTAATGGCATTCAATTGGGCCATTGTCTCACTAAATTCGGCATACTCACGGAACGCCTGAGTTATTAGCCTGAAAGTACCGAAAATAAGCATCTGGGAGGCATACCAATGGGCTTGCCAAAAAATAATCTGTTTGATAGTATCAACAAAGCCCCCAGCTAATCTCTTTGATACTGATACCCCCGTCCCTACGGACAGAGCAACTGCCTGGGCTACCCCTTGGGCAATGGCTTGGTTGTTTGCGGTAACTGTACGAGCCACGCCCTGGGCTACGCCTGTCATGGCTGATTTCCAGGTAGTAGCCATATTGGTAACACCCTCGGTAGTACCTTTGACTATTGCCACCCTGTGAGCAGTTACAGTATCGGCTATCCCTTGGGCTACGCCCCCTATAGCCCCTAATGAGCTTTTGGCTGTTTGGGTAGCAGCATTAACAATGGTTTGTTGTTGAGAGGTAATGGCCTGGCTAATACCAGTCGCTATCCCTTTGCCTGCACCGGCTAACTGTGCGTTGAGCATAGCAGGCAGGCTGGCTATCTCGGCCTTTAATTGGTCAAAGATGCCAAAGAATCTTATGCCTAAACTTGGCATTCCTGTTTCAGCCATTACATGAACTCCATGCCTGAAAAAAACCTTTGGACTTCAGCCCGTGAGGGCTGTTTAGCTTTATCTCCGGATGGTTCTGCGCCAATCTTATCCGTCTTTACGCCCAGCAAAGCATATAGTGGATTAATTTTTA
Source organism: uncultured Candidatus Saccharibacteria bacterium (assembly GCA_964363095.1). Taxonomy (GTDB): domain Bacteria; phylum Patescibacteriota; class Kazan-3B-28; order Kazan-3B-28; family UBA10110; genus UBA10110. Next base: position 3,019 of record CAYIGX010000060.1, on the reverse strand, counting down.
TGCTTAGCTCAATTTCATCGGCCTTATATTTCATGTAATCATCATACATGGCCCTGATCTGATCCCAGGTGTAATCCTCAAACAGATTATTAATGCCTATTCCGTATGCCCGGCTTACTGTAGTGAGAAGCTCTCCGGTGGCATACTTTCGACCAGAAGTTCCTTTTTGGTCTTCTGGATTCTCCCGGCGAGCTTCTGTAAGTTTTTTTCTAACTTCTCGAAATTCAGGCTATAAACAGCCTCTACAACGGCTATAATCTGGTCATTGCTGGCGTCCTCGATCTTTGCTTTGGCTATGCCTGTTAGCTTAAACAGAAATTCTACCAGGTCAGTCCCGATTAACTCAAAAATACGGTTTACAAAAGCATCCTCGCCTTTGCCCCCTCTAGTGCGGGCTGTTTTAATCAGATCAACATAAATCTTCTTGATCTGCTCGCCAGCCTCCAACTGCTTCTTTAACGATAACTGCCCAATATCATGCTTCTCGGGCTTGTTAATTCCAATCAGGACTGTTTCTGTCCTTGGCATTAATTCTTCTAATGTACTCATTTTGTGTGTATCTCCTTCCTGAAAAACAAAAGGCTGGCCCATCAGGTGATTTTTACTCGTGCGTGGTGAGACAGCCCTTGTTTAAATATTGTTAATTACTAACGTTCTTTTCTATGCTACCTTTCTGTACATAAATCTCCCCAACGGATACAAATCCCAGCTAGCGTGTCCATCCGTTATTTTGCTGTCAGCCCTAAATGCTTTGATGGTGACTGGTACACCAGACCAACTCTCATTCGCAAAGTTCAAGGCAACATTGTTGACAAATAACGCCCGAGGGAAAATAATCACTCCCTGGGAATTATCGGCCAAGGTAAAGAGCAATTCTGACCTAACATAAGATGGTGTGGTAGCAGCTTCGCCTATGGGAATCTCACCACTGAGAGCTGCATAATTGTCCCAGTTTAACCCTTTGGCTAGAGCTAGGTTTTTCCGGCTTAGTTCCTCCAGGTTTCCCGTAATACTAGCCTTTGTACCTACCCGCCGAGAAATATCTTGCATGGCAGGATAGCCGCTCTCATGATCTACCCAGGTTGCCTCATCGTTAAAAACAATATTCTTCATGGCACCTAGACCGTCAGTTGTTGTCAAAACTTCACCAGAATTGCTTATATTGCTCGCTGAAGCCCCAATTCTTAATTCTCCTTCACCAATAATTAAATTGGCGGTATTTTTCGTTACACTTCCTGCTGGCATACTAAATCACCTCCCTTGTGCTGGATCATCAATAGATAATTACTAATATCCTGATTGTATAATTTCTCCAGTCATAGCTGGGTGCCAATTTGTTGTTTCTCCTGCTTGGTGCATAAACTGCATCGGCACACCTCGTATCGGAAGAGGACTAACCAACTCCCAATTATCACATCTATTTCTTGTCCCATATTCAGTACCCCAACATTTAATACGTGCTGGACCATAAATTTCTATCTCACTCAAAGGATTGTTCTCGGGATCACGGCCCACCTTTATCTCGACAATATGTAGTTGCTTTCCCTTGAGATTAAAACCCCTGTATTCACCTAGTTTCTTCCCACAAGCAGAGCATTTTATCCATGTCCGGCGTTCTTCAGCCGTACTTTTGGGGATTAAATAATTGTCTTTAGTTGCCATAGATATCCTTTCTTGTTAATTGGTGACAAGCTTAACTGACATATGGGCTTGTATTCTGATAATCCTGAACTTTGTCCGATCATCGGCAGCCGTAATAACCGGACTACGGGTTCCTGCTCGCAGATGTATCTTACCTATTTCCACTAAAGCCGCTAAGTTGCTTATATCATAGAACGATATTGCCCGATTGCCTCCATCGGCATCATAAATATATTTATCAATAAGATCTTCTAGGGCCGCTAGATTATATCCCTCATCATCTTCCCTAGTAGCCGGCACTAATTGTAACTCATATAAAAGTTTATTGCCATCATTACGATCCATGAAATTCAGATGTATCCATTCGGTTAGATTACGGACGCTCTCCAGATCAGCAGAGACAATAACATTCTTACCCTCAGTGGTCTCCAGAGAATCAATAAAATATTTCTGGATACTGCCCCTGATATTAACTTCTTTAGTCGTTGCATCCAGTGCCATCAGTATATCAATTCCTTCATAATGGCTAACGTTCTCAAAACAATAAATTCATCATGGTTTAATAATTTAAACCCTAAAAATTCAGAAAGATCACAGGTATTAAATATATCAATATCGGTGCGCCATAAAAAAGGTAAATATTTTTCTCCAATAAAAGCTCTGAGCCAATTTAACTCATTTCCTTTAGGCTTAGGATTGCGGAAACTTAAAGCAAGTAAATAATAATTATCTATTGCGCTCTGTATTGAGACGCTATCTATCATAGGATGATCTGTAAAATATTTTAACATAGCCAAGGCTTCACGGAGAAGCATAGTTTTTTTATCAATATATTCTGGTTCTTCCCACCGAGGAAGCGGATTAACTATTGGCTGAGGCAGTTGTGTTTTAATATCGTTTAAGGCCATTGTTATTATTCTCCTAACTTACCTTGTTGATTGATTTAATAACCACATGAAAGACTCTCAGCATATAACTTTGTTACTGGTTGACCATCAACAGAACCCTCGGCTTCTATTTCTTTGCATTTCCAGCATTTCCTTTGTCTATGTCCTGAATATTTATTCCAGTGTCCCCAGGCATGTTCTGATTTTGAGCACTTACCATATTTCTGAAAATCTGTTGCCGTTTTATATTTAATAGAGCTTGCCTTTGTAATACAATTTTGATCTATTATTTGGCGAGTATCTTCATCAAAAAAAGATAGAATTTCATTTCGTCTTGTTTTTAATTTAACATAGTCTTCTTCCTTTTTTTCCTGGAATTGTTCATCGGTTAATAGTTGTATTCGGTCTTTAATTATTTTCTTTTTATGCCAAAGCGTAATGCCAAAAATCTTTATAGGAATTCTAATCTGCCTGTAACTATCTTCATATTT
>CAYIGX010000059.1:0-3908 GCA_964363095.1 uncultured Candidatus Saccharibacteria bacterium | reverse complement strand
ATTAGATCTCGTGGTCGCGACTCATCCGGAAGCCGACCATATCTCTGGCCTCATCACTGTCATGGAGCGCTATACAGTAAAAGAAGTCCTGACTCTTAACACTAATAATGACACCCGGGTGGCCAAAGCATGGCAACAACTTATTACAGCGGTGCCGCTGGTTAATTTTGCCGATGCCGCCGATGACTATGTCTGGGGGGAGGTAGTGTGGGACACGCTTTCTCCTATTACGGACACAAATTTTGCTTATATCGGCAATGACCAGTCAATAGTGGCCGAGGTGAGTTATCGAAATTACCAGATATTATTGACCGGAGACATTACTACGACCAAAGAAACAGGGTTACAGCAGATTTATCCGGCTTTGCAGGCAGATGTCTTAAAAGTGGCTCATCATGGCAGTAAATTCTCGTCCGGAATGGCGTGGCTCTGGCAGATCCAGCCCGCTGTGGCAGTAATCGAAGTGGGCAAGAATTCATATGGCCATCCTACGCCTGATGCTTTGGCCCGACTGAGGGCGGCGGGGGCAGAAGTTTATCGGACGGATCAGGATGGTACAATTGAGATGATTTTTACTGATAACGGTTATTTCGTCAAAGCCAATGGAAAGAAAAAATTTTATCAAAACTGACGAGGATTTTACCTGCGAAAATTGCGGGTATCAGGTAACAGGCAGTGGCTATACTAACCATTGTCCGAAATGTTTGTACAGTAAGCACATCGATAATGTCCCGGGCGACCGAGCTAATCCCTGCCAGGGCCTGATGGCGCCGGTCGGAGTAGAATATAAAGACAAAACTTACGATATTAAACACAAATGTTTAAAATGCGGCGAAATTAAGGTCAATAAGATCTCGCCCGATGACGATTTCAATCAAATTGTAAAACTTAACACGACTTACCTTGTTTAATTTAGTTCCGATTCCTTGGTCTCAGTTCGTTTCCCCTCTAATTTGGGGGCTGATTATCAGTTGGGCGGTTACGGGCCTGCTGAAACTCCTGGCGGTCAAGTATCATTTGTATAAATATATTACGCAGCACCAAATTGATAACCGAGTTATCTCTCGGTTGGGTGGAGTGGCTATTTGGTTCACTTTTCTGATCCTGTTTTTGGTCTATTTCGATCTCACGCTCCCCCGCTTGGGGTTGCTCCTCGGGATGTCTTTGGTTTTTTTGATGGGGGTGATTGATGATTTATTTAATTTGCCGGCGGCGATTAAATTGGCGTGCCAATTAGTGGCGGTAGTAGTGGCGGTGAGTATGGGAGTGCATATCGGGCAAGTGACTAATCCTTTGGGTGGAGTAATTGTCTTGTCGCCCGTGTGGGATTTTATTTTGAGCGTGGGATGGTTAGTGGTCGTTATTAATGCGCTGAATGTGTTAGATGGACTTGATGGCCTTGCGGCCGGAGCCAGCAGTATTTTTGCGGTCATTTTATTTTTCCTCAGCTTTTTTGTCATCGTGAATCAACCCGACACGGCCTTGATGGCGGTAATTCTTCTCGCGACCGTATTAGGATTTTTAATATGGAATTGGTATCCTGCCAAGATTTTTATGGGTGATGGGGGCAGTAATGTATTAGGATTTTTGATTGGAGGACTGGCGATGATTAGCGGGGCCAAGATTGCGACTGCGGCTTTGGTTTTGGGTTTTCCGATTTTGGATCTGTTGTGGGCGGCTTGGCGTCGTGTGCGGCAGGGGCGGTCTCCGTTTTCGGCCGATCGGGAGCACTTGCACCATCGGCGCCTGGACGCAGGAGTAGCCCATAGAAGCGCCGTGGCCATTATCCTATCTATAGTAGCTTTGTTTGGGGTAGTGTCTCTCCTATCCGGAACTTTGGCTAAATTAGGGGCTCTTTTCCTGGCGGCTATATTAATGATTATCTTCATCAGGACTATCTTTTTTCTACAAAGGAGGAAAATAAGTTGACAAAACATAGAATATGGGGTATGATAATATAATCACCTATTGCACATACTTCAAAACAAAAATAAAACCATGAATGAACAGCAATTCGAGAAATTAGTCGCTAACCTCCAAGATGTGATGCGGTGTCCGAATTGCTCTTCGGCCTACTTTTTAGACGACATTCATTACTTGGGCCAGATGGAAACCATGACTTTTTTGCACCTCAGGTGCCATAAGTGCAGTACCCCGGTTTTTGCTAGTGTAGCAATAGCTCTGGGAGATGGGACGATTTTGACCTCGGATGTGATCGAGGAACAAATCATCAAAACTCGGAAGTTAGGTGAGGTTGGCGAAAAGACATCCCCCTTGTGTCGCAAGATCACCCACGACGATGTCTTAGATGTCCATACCGGGTTAACTCGGGCCGAAAAAGATATGGATTTATTCCTCAGGCCGAGTAAGTAAATTATTTTCGGTTGGTTTTAGGAGAAAACCTTGCTTCGGCAAGGTTTTTTAAGTATATTGGCAGGGTTATCGATAAGGAGATAAGGATATGGACAAGATCGACCTTTCGGCCCAATTGCGGACAGCGGACATCACTCCCAGTGCTATACGGAGCCAAGGCATGATTCCAGCGGTGGTATATGGCAAGGGCGAAGAGCCGATGCCGGTTGTTGTAACTTGGAATGATTTCCAAAAGGCCTATAAATTAGCTGGTGAAACTACCATCATTAATTTACAAATTCCGGAGAGTGCCCCCAAAATGGTTTTAATCAAAGATGTGCAATTAAGTCCCGATAAGGACGATTATTTGAATATTGATTTTTACCGCATTAAGGCCGGTGAGAAATTGCGCGTAGCCGTGCCGTTAAGATTTGAAGGTGAATCCCCGGCGATTAAAGATTTCGGTGGTATTTTAGTTACCAATAAAAATGACATTGAAGTAGAATGTTTGCCGCAAGATTTGCCGCATGAATTTGTAGTTGATCTAACGGTATTAAAAAATATTGATGATGCAATTGCGGTAAAAGATATTAAGGTGGGTGCCGGGGTAGAAGTATTAGATAATCTGGAAGATTCAATTGTGGTAGTGACTCCACCAGCCGCCGAAGAGGTTGAACCGGTGGTATCCGAAGCCGAAGCAGTCGCTTCAGTGGAAGCTACGGAAGAAAAAATCGAACCCGGCGAAGTCGGCACCGAAACAGAAGCAGAAAAATAATCAACATCGATAAATTCTATCACACACACATTGTAATTACACAAAACTTTCATCGGAAAAGATGAAAGTTTTTAGATCAATCAGTGTCATCCTGAACTCGTTTCAGGATCTCTACTGGAGATGCTGAAATAAATTCAGCATGACGAACAAGTACCGACTGCAAAATCGCGCGGCGGCTGACATGCCACCAATAAGTTTTCTCTTCCTCTTGTAACCGTCTAATCTCTAGATCATCCATATAATTATTCCCCGCCTGCCCATAGCCACGGGACGCGGCCAGGGAATGAAGCATCGCCCAGGACGGGCGGAGTCGAGGGGTTACATTAACTTACCTGACAATTATATCAGATCAGCGTAAGGGTTATTGCACCAGTATAATCCCCTATATGAGGGACATTATACATCCGCATCTTCGGAAGTAGAGTAAACCCGCCCAACCCATTTTTGCCACTGCCAGCCACAGAAGCGGCAGTTACTGCGCTGCTCATATAACTTCCCGATTGAGTAGCAATATTGGTAGTTGGCGCCGCATATAGTCCAGTGATGCTATCGCTAATCCAATAAGTATCGTCATCAAGAATAGTCCAAGTTCCCCCTACTAAATATTGTAATTCCAAACTCACTGTAGCCGTACAGGACCAGCCCGAGCTATTGCCAGATGTCTGTCCTCGATTATCTCTAATTGTAATCTCTTCACCCCCCACAAAATCATAAGAAGCATAAGCCGCACTGCCCAACACCCATGACCCAAAATAGACGGCCGCCGGAGAACTGACCGTTA
>CAYIGX010000058.1:0-4019 GCA_964363095.1 uncultured Candidatus Saccharibacteria bacterium | reverse complement strand
TCTAAGACATAATATTCGCTGACGGTGGTGACAAATTCACCGCTCTTTAAAGCAGCGCTGAGTAATTTGGCAAAATTAGGGTTGGGCGCAGTTTGCGCAATATGCACCTGACCATCATCTTGTAATCCCACGACGCCGCCACCGCCCAAGCCAGGAGCCCCTCCCGCTCCAGTCCCACCTAATTTAATATCGTCTTGCAAACCACCGTCTTTTAGTGCCAATAAGTCATTGCCACCTACCGCCGGCAATAAGCCGATGTATTTTTCGTTCCATTTCAATAAATCGTTCGAAAAATCCGGGGTGGGAAATTCACTCGGGTAACCATAAACACCGCCGACAATATGTAATCTACCAGCAACTTTGTCATAATAAATCTCGGGATAAAAATTAACACCCCCTAAAACTGCTACTGGTTCCCAAGTGGCAGTATCTGAAGTTACATCTAATCGTTCTACCGTAGAGAATAATAAGGGATTAGGATGGCCCGTAGGATCATAATACGAAAGATGGGCATCACCAGCTACAACATACAAGTATTTGTCGTGTTGAAAGGCCTGGAAAGCCGCCCGCTTGGAATACATATTCGCCCAACTGGTGCCAGAACTCCATTGCGCCGAATCTAGGGGTGCTCCTGTTGCCCAATTCAATTCCAAGCGTTCAACTTTATCGGATAGGGTGGTGCTATTTTCTAATCCTCCCATCAAATAAAGATATCGCCGATTAGGAGTACCTTCAATTTTGACATCGGCTAATTGGGACAAACCCCTCTCGGTATCCACGCTATCAATGGTCTGCCAATTCAGGTCCGCCAGATTAGCCGCCTGTCCCCTTAAGAATCTAAATAAATCTCCCACGCTTTGGTTGAAGATGATCAACAAGATCAGCATTACCGCTACTGCGCTAGTTAAAACCACCCGGCGCTGACGCCGTGGTCCAGAGAAATAATTTTTAATCCGTTCCCCAATAAGCATTAATTTTGTTTTTCTGTTTTAATTCTAACAAATAAGTGGCAATTGAACTACTTTTATTTATTTATCTAATTATTTATTATACTACACTTTTAGGTTTTTGTCAAGGGCTTTCTCTTCGTTACCTTTCTAAAAAGGTAACACCAAAGTCCCAGCCCGTTCGTCGAGATGATGTAATGGATAAATTTCTAGGTGTTCTCGCTGAACTCCCCCGATGGACATCGGGGTCAAACACCAGCTTCACCCACAGAAATTTATCTCATTACCTGACATCTCTCCTCCAAGGGCTGGACTAGAAACAAAAATACCCCAACTAACCAGACAGGGGATAGTACTTTTGGATTAAAGCATCAATCTCATCTTCGTCGGCCAACATAAAACTTACCGGCATTCCGCAACCATCTTTTACTTCTTTAATTAATACTTCGGATAAATTAGCCACCGCTACCGCCAACACGCCATTGGGGGATTTGAAAACAGGAATAATCTTGTGCTTCCGCGCCAACTCGGGAGTAAAACACCCTAATACTTGCGAATCGATTTGATAGTAATTCAAATCCACTTGCGGGATATGGTATTGGGCACTTAGAGCGCTCAAGAGATCCTGCTTGGTAATGAGACCCTTATGTAACAAAATGCGGCCTATTTTTTCATGAGAAATTTTTTGTTCCTCTAAGGCCGCGGTCAGATCGGCAATGGTAATCACATTTTTACCAAGTAATAATTCACCCAATCGGACCACTTTGGTAAAGTGGGTGGCATCATGCGCCCCGTAGATCTCTTGCGCGGCCGCTTCGACTAAGCGCTGAATGGCCGCTACGGCTTGTTGCGGTTGATAAATAGATAACAATTTGAACGAGCCCTGTTTAGAGGCCGTTTGCACTGTAATATCTCCGCATCTGAACAGGGTAGCCAAAAGCCCCGAAGTAGAAAAAGAAATGTCCTGCACTTGCCGAAGGGGCAATTCGGCCCGATTGAACAAAAAGAAGGTGACCAGCTGAGAATCAACCAATTTTTCATCGGTCACTACCCAAATATCGAAATACCAAAAGACCCATTGCATCAAAAAATAACTCAGCACAAAGAACAACGCCAAGCCCGTCATCAAAATGACATAATTCCAATATCTTTCTAAGATGGTCGGGTCAAAACTGGGATTAGATAAAATTGCCAATAAAAACCAAATGCCGCCCAACATTAACAAAGTATTAAAAGCCGGGAACAATAGGTTGACCGGATGGCGCCGGTAGAATAACTTGCCTACTGCGTAATTAGGATCTTCAATAATGGGTTTAAATCTAATCACCTCATTAAATAATTAATAAGCTAGAAATGCCGGCGGCGATCATGGAAACAACTATAATACCGCCACCAATCAACCAATAAAAAATTAGCACCACGATCGAACGATCAGCTTTCCTTTGAGGCAACTGCGTGCGATATTTTAGAACATGATAAGAAATGATCCCGCCGTACAACAGAGAAAAAATCAACAAAATGATGTACACAATTAGTAGGGCGATATCGATAGCATCCATAATTTATTTGTCTTCAAAAATAGACACAGGGGCATTAACCGGGACGAAAGTAGCTGGTGCGATTAGTCCCAAATGGGCATAGGCCTTATTGGTCGCGACCCGACCTTGGGCGGTGCGATTAATAAAGCCGGATTGGAGCAAATAGGGTTCGTACACCTCTTCGATGGTTTGCCGCTCTTCGGCAATGGCCGCCGCAATCGCCGCTACGCCCGCCGGTCTACCATGAAACCTTTTAATCAGACAATCCAAAATCTTGCGGTCCACAAAATCCAATCCCGAAGCATCGATCGTCATCAGGTCCAGCGCTTCTTTAATGATCTGGAGAGTAATTTTCCCCTCGTTCCGGGCCTGCGCAAAATCGCGCACCCGTTTTAGGATCCGATTGGCCGTTCTGGGAGTGCACCGCGAGGCCCGCGCAATCATTTTGGCATTATCGGCATCCAATTCAATATTTAAAATTTGGGCTGACCGCTGGAGAATCGTTTCAATATCACTTTCTTGATAAAAATCTAAGCGGTGAGTGGCTCCAAAGCGATCCCTTAAGGGAGAGGACAATGCCCCCGCCCGAGTTGTTGCCCCGATCAATGTAAATTTAGCCACATCGATTCTAAGGGACCGGGCAGCCGGGCCTTTGCCAATCACAATATCGATGGCATAATCTTCCATCGCACTATATAACACCTCTTCCACTTGCCGACCTAACCGATGAATCTCGTCAATAAATAAAATATCGCCATCGTTTAAGTTGGTCACGATCGAAGCCAAGTCGCCCGGCCGCTCAATGGCCGAACCCGAAGTGGTCCGCAGGCCCCCGCCCATCTCCCCGGCAATAATATGCGCCAAAGTAGTTTTCCCGAGTCCCGGCGGCCCAAATAACAAAATATGATCCAGCGCTTCGCCCCGTTGTTTAGCCGCCTGAATCGCAATCGCCAAGCTTTGCTTGATCTTATCTTGCCCCACATATTCCACAAAGGTCTTGGGACGCAAAGTCCGCTCCAGCTCTTCTTCGCCTTGCTGAAGCCGAGCATCGGCTAACCTAATTCCATCGATTTCTTTAATCTCTCTGTTCATATCCGAATTATCTCATATCTCAATAGATCATTCTGGCTGATCCCAACCCGGGCATTGGAGTTCTGGCGATAGGTATTCTAAAAATTACTGCTTCGTGAAGCCGGTAATATCGGCGAGAACGGAAAGGTAATTTTTAGTTAATACCGAGCAAGGACGACTGCCCGAGGACTTTGGTTACTTTCCTCTGGAAAGTAGCAAGAAAGATTTATAACCAAAATCACCGCTTAAAAGCGGTGATTAGCTATCAAGAAAAATCCTGATTTAGCGGAGCAGAGAATAGACAATTATCCCGGTTCCCACCACCAGCAAGTAATAAGCAAACCAATTTAAGGAATGTTTCTGAAAAAACTTGAGGAGCCAACCAATTACCAATAAACCGGAAATCAAAGAAATACCAAATGCCACTAGCCAAAATAAATAATCTTGGCGAATTAAATTATCT
>CAYIGX010000057.1:0-4024 GCA_964363095.1 uncultured Candidatus Saccharibacteria bacterium | reverse complement strand
CGGACTTCACAGCACTAATTTTCATCATCCAGAACGCTCAAGCTCCAATGCTCGCTTATGACGTCATTCTGGCAAGTCAACAGGCGCGTCTAGAATCGTATAATTTCAAAAATGACTTTATAGTTAATGCTTCGCCAATAAAATGGATCAAGAAAAGTGGGGCGAGATTTTGGACCGAGTTAAAGCTCAGTTTGAAGTTCTCGAACACACTAAAACTACTACTGAGGGGGGCGTTGGAAATATCGAAACCCTAATTTTTACCAATCCGATGGGCAAAATTAAGTTAGAGTGGATTACCCGGCCGGTGGTTTTGGACAAAAAAGTGATCGGGGCGCATCGGCGCGGAGCGGGTCAGGCGCAAGTTGAATATATTTATTCCGACACCGAAACCACCCACAAACTCGAGGCCTACAGAGAGGTAGATGGAGAATGGCAACCCATAGATCCTAATCTTCTCAGCAGTGTTTAAGGATCGAGAAAATGCTGGCAGTCAATTAGCCAAGCTTCTAGAGAAGTATTATGGCCAGCCAAATACAGTAGTTTTAGCCATTCCCCGCGGCGGAGTAGCGACGGGTTCGGTGGTCGCCCAGAAGTTAAATTTGCCCTTCGGAGTTTTGGTAGTGCGTAAATTGGGTTATCCGGGCAATCCAGAATTTGCAATAGGTGCGGTGGATGTCGATGGAGAATATATCTTAAGCGAAGAGTTTGTCCAGAGCGGTATTGAGCAGACACCAAAATTTCGAAAGGTTTTGCAACAAGAATTAGCGGAAGTCAAGCGCCGCATGCAGTTATTTAATCCTGCCCCCTTAGAGATTTCGGGAAAAACAACGATCGTAGTGGATGATGGAATAGCCACCGGGCAAACTAATTTGGTAGCGGTGAGATATTTACAAAGACACCAGGTAACCAAAGTAATAGTAGCAGCGCCGGTGGCATCGCAGGAAGCAGTGCAGTTATTAAAAAACGCCGGTGCCGAAGTAGTGGTCATAGACACCCCGATTAATTTTATGGCTGTGGGGCAATTTTATGAGTATTTCCCCCAACTTACGGATGAGGAAGTACTTGATATAATTGACGATGTATTCCCTGCATCGTCATCTTGGCCTCGTCCAGGATCTCATATAGTATAATTCTTAATGATGACAGATTTAACTCCCAACTCAGATTGTGTCTTTTGTAAAATTGCGGACAAGATTATCCCAGCTAGCATTAGATTTGAAGATGACGAGATGGTGGCATTCGATGATATTAATCCCTCGGCGCCCATCCATGTTTTAATTGTTCCTAAAATCCATATTTCTAGCTTAGTAGAAGCGGAAGAAAACGACCAAGCATTATTGGGCAAATTAGTTTACCGCGCTAAATTATTAGCAAAGGAACTAAATCTTGCTGATACTGGCTATCGAGTGTCGATTAATGTGGGTAAATGGGGCGGGCAGGTCGTGCCTCACTTGCACCTGCATCTTTTGGGCGGGGCGCCCCTAAGTACTGGTCGCTCAGAAGTCATCGCAGAGGCCAAAATAACTCCGCGAACAGCCACGCAATAAACAGGTTTATTGGATTCAGAGGGAGGGGTTGACGACCTCCTTATAACAGGTTATCATTTGCTTATGTCCAGCTATGTAAAAAGGAAAGAAAAAGAGAGTTTCGAGGCGATGATGCGCCGGTTTAATCGGATGGTCCTTTTAAGCAAATCCCTCACCGAAGCCAAGGAACGGCGGTTTTTTGCTCGGCCGGTAACTAGAGGGAAACGGCGGGCGAGCGCAGTACGTAAGGAAAAAATTAAGACGCAGAAGAAGAAAGAACTCTATTAAATGGATATTAAAGCCAATGTCCAGGCCGAACTCGTTGCGGCCATGAAAAATAAGGAAGATATAAAACTGCAGACCCTGCGGTTACTTAGTAGCTCTATCCATAATGAAGAAATTGCCCAAGGCAAAGAGTTAACTGAAGCCGAAATTCATACTGTCATCAAACGCGAAGTAAAAAAACGCAAAGAAGCGGTCGAAAGTTACACTTTAGGGAATCGGCCTGAACAAGCGGCTAAAGAAGCGGCCGAAATGAAAATCCTCGAGGTTTATTTGCCAGCCGCGATGAGTGAAGCAGACCTCGCCAAAATTGTCGAAGCCGAAATTGCGGCGAATCCCACGGCTAATAAGGGCCAAATTATTGGTATGGTCATGAAAACAGCCGGCAGCACGGCTGATGGCACCATGGTGGCAAAATTGGTCAATGCAAAACTAAATTAGCGCAAAATGTCGCAAGTATTTATTGGTTATGGCGCCTATGGCATAAACGGGGTGGACGACGAGTTCATCCGTTTTATTTTTGCTGTCACCCTCGGTTGTACCAGCAAAAAGATGGATAGCGAAGCGGGTCTAATTTTGTCCGACGATGCCTCAATGCAACACCTTAATCATCGCTATCGGGGGAAAAATAGTCCCACCAATGTCTTGTCGTTTACTAATACCGAATTAGCAGGTACCGTCCAAGGTGAGTCCGATGCGAATTATTTAGGGGACATTTACATAAGTTATGCCATTTTAGTCGCGGAAGCGGCGAGTTTGCAGATTTCCGAAAAAGACCGCTTTGCCCAATTATTTGTGCACGGTTTATTGCATTTGCTTGGCTATGATCACGAGCAACCAGCGGAGATGGTAGCAATGGAAGCTCTCGAAGATCAAATTATCCAACTGGCTATTTAATAAAAAACCCCGCCAACCAAGTGGCGGGGTAATTCAGTGCCCTAGACAACATAGATTTCATTCTCGATGTAGATCTTATTCTCCGGGGAGATGGGGACCAAAGGGAAAAAATGCCAGAACTCTATCTTTCTCAACGTGTTCTGTATGGCCGCTTCGGCGGTAGCATCTTTGAGCATAAGATCATACAATCTACTGAACAATTTCTGGTCGTTAAGAATTAGATTAATGATTGCATCCTGTTGCGATACAGGTAAGCTATAAAATAATTCTATCGGATCCAGTGGCAGGGAAGCGGTAACATCGTTACTGGGCGGCGGAGCCGCAACGGGGGATTTGTCTTCGCGAAACGATGTTTTGCTCATAATTATTTCCTCCAAGGGGCAGAATGATAATAAAGGTACATATATGTCCCAATATACTAAAAAACTGATTTTTTTCAATTAAAATAATAAGCAGCCCTGTGTTACCTTAGCCATCAGAGTCGGTCACGCTAAGGTTGGCGAAGATGGGCATCTCGCTTATAATAAATAAGAACATTAAAGAGTTTTCAAGCAATTAACTAGCTCGTATGAGGGAAAAAGTTACCATCGGTGTTGATGTTGGTAGTTCTGAAGTGGTGGCCATTATTGGGCACAGAGGAGACGATGAAATCCACCCCAATATTATCGGAGTAGGAGTACAGGAAAATTCCGGTCTCCGCAAAGGGGTAGTTACTGATGTCGAAGAAACTGTTACCGCTATTACTGCCGCACTTGATAAAGCCGAACGGATGGCCGGCGTACCCATCGAAGGGGCTTATATCAGTATCAACGGACAACATATCCAGGCCTCCAATACCAAGGGGTTAATTTCGATAGCCCATCACGAGATCGGAAGTGACGATATTATGCGAGTGATTGAGAGTGCCCAAACCGTGGCCCTTCCCGCCAATCGAGAGATCATCCATGTTATTCCCAGAACTTTCATTGTAGACGGGCAGGACGGTATCAGGGACCCCCTCGGGATGGCCGGGACTCGGCTCGAGGTGGATGCCCATGTTATTACTGGCTCTAGCCCGATTATTAAGAACTTGCAAAAGACGGTTGAGCAATCCGGCGTTAGTATTTCTAATTTTGTGTTGTCGCCCTTGGCGGCCAGCAAAGCGGTGCTTTCGAAAAGACAAAAAGAGTTAGGCGTCGTGGTCATCGATTTTGGGGCAGGGACCACGGGAATGGTTGTGTTTGACGAAGGCGATATCTGTCATTCAGCAATCTTGCCGATCGGCTCAGGCCACTTGACTTCGGATATTGCAATCGGCCTCAGGACTTCCCTCGACGTTG
>CAYIGX010000056.1:0-4025 GCA_964363095.1 uncultured Candidatus Saccharibacteria bacterium | reverse complement strand
GCTGTAGATTATGCCATTTTTGAAAAAGGGCCGGTGATGCAACTTATCCCAGCCGAACTAGGTTGGCGCGATGTGGGCAGTTGGCAAGCGGTTTACGAGGTGTTAAATGGCGATCAAATTCCAGCGGGGGTGGCGGCCAAAGGCAAAGTGTTGACATTGGATTGTCAAGATGTTCTGGTATTCAACGAAGACGATAAAAAAATAGTTACAGTTGTAGGATTAGAGGATGTAGCCATCATCAATACCCCAGACGCCGTGTTGGTGGTCCGAAAAAGCCGTGACCAAGAGGTAAAGGGATTGGTCAAAAGATTAGAACGGGAGGAGATGACAGAGTATTTGTGATAATATAAATTGGTTATATGATAGATAAAGCTGAGAACTAAAGCTTATGGCAAAGAAAACTGGTTGGGTATTACTGGTGATTGTGGGGGTGTTACTCCTAGCACTCATTGTCGATATCCCAGCTCTCGCTAAATTCGTTGGGTTCAAAAACGGTTGGACTATTCATAAAGGACTCGACCTGCAAGGTGGAACCCACTTGGTGTACCAGACCGATTTAACTAAAGTTAAGTCGGGTGAGGAAACTAATGCCGTGATGGGCGTCGTGGATGTCATCCGGCGACGGGTAGACGCACTAGGCGTTGCCGAACCTACCATTCAAAAAACCAAAGACAATTCTCGGGTGATCATTGAGTTACCGGGGATTAAAGATGTGAATCAAGCGATTGGCCTGATCGGCCAAACTGCCCAATTAGAATTCAGGGAAGGGGTCTTGAATCAGAGCATCGATGCGGCCAATAAAGTGACTTCGGGGGAATATGATAAATGGAAGGATATCGGCTTAACGGGAGCTAATTTTTCTAAAGCTGAAGCCCAGATCGATCAAAATAGTAATTCTTTAGTCCGGAAGCCCGTGGTAGCCATTGAATTTAATGCCGAAGGCACTAAACTTTTTGCCGAAGCCACCAAGCGGAATCTGCAAAAACCCTTAGCCATTTTCTTGGATAAACAAATGCTCTCCGCTCCCATTGTCCAAGACGAGATCAAAGAGGGCAAAGCGATAATTAATGGCAGTTTCACTATTCAAGAGGCCAAAAATTTGGCCATTCAATTAAATGCCGGTGCCTTGCCGGTCCCGGTTAAATTAATTTCGCAAAATAATATCGGAGCAACTTTGGGGCAAGAAGCGGTGACTAAAAGTATTGTGGCCGGCATTTTGGGCCTTCTCATGGTTCTAATCTTTATGATCGCTTTTTATCGTTTACCCGGGGTGTTGGCCTCGTTGTCGTTAATTATTTACGCCATCATTACTCTGGCTATCTTTATCTTTATTCCGGTTACTATGACTCTTGCCGGTATCGCTGGGTTTATTATTTCGGTAGGTATGGCCATCGATGCCAATATTTTAATTTTCGAACGGATGAAAGAAGAAATCAGGGAGGGCCGCAGTATTGTTGCCGCCATCGATGCCGGATTTTACCGAGCTTGGAGCTCCATCAGAGATTCCAATATCTCCACTTTAATTACTTGTGTGATTTTATATTACTTTGGTTCCGGATTGATCCGTGGTTTTGCCTTAACCTTAGGCCTGGGTGTGATTGTGAGTTTATTCAGCGCAATTACCGTTACGCACACGTTTCTTCGGTTAGTTGCCGCGACGCCTCTAGTTAAGAATTTTAAACTGTGGGGAGCAAAACCAGTATGAATGTCGTAAAAACATTTAAATTTTGGATCGGTTTGTCGATCGTCCTGCTCATTGTCGGAATTACCGCCATGTTTATGTATGGTTATAAAACCGGCATCGATTTTGCAGGAGGCACAATTTTAGAACTGCAAATAGCCCAACCTAAAGTTCCTGGCACCGACGTTCGTATCAGTATCATCGAAACTTATCAGACCGCTATTAATTTAGAAGTAGCGCCTCAATCCGAAGGTGGAGATCGCTATTTTGTCCGGAGTGCCCAAATTAATAATGATCAAAAAAATAGTATTGTCGCTGGCCTCCAAGCCAAATTCGCGCAGGTGGCCGAATTACGGTTTGAAACGGTAGATCCCACCATTGGTGCCGATGTGGTCAGAAAGGCGATATTAGCTGTCATTTTGGCTATTTTGGGCATTTTACTATATATCGCCTATGCTTTCCGGCGCGTTCCCGGCGAAGTGAATGCTTGGCGGTTTGGTGGCGCCGCGGTCTTGGCCTTGGCACACGATGTCTTAATTTTATTGGGTCTCTATGCGATTGTGAGTCGCTACTTCGGGGCCGAAGTGGATGGGATGTTTATTACAGCTGTTTTAACTATGATCGGATTTTCTGTCCACGATACGATTGTTACTTTCGATCGGGTGCGGGAAAATTTGCGCCGCCGCGCCGGCGAGGATTTAGTCATCTTGCTTAACGACAGTATTGTCGAAACCATTGTCCGGTCCATTAACACCTCTTTCACTTTGTTCTTAGTGCTGGTCGCTATGTTTTTCTTTGGCGGGCCTACCTTAAAGTTTTTCACCTTGGCGATGATTATTGGGGTGGTCGTGGGAACTTATTCTTCGGTGTTTATTGCTTCGCCCCTGTTATTGTTGGGGTATAAGAAACATTAATTATGCCGAGCTCAAAAGCTATTCAGACCCTGCGGGGGTTACATGATATTTTGCCGGAAGAGCAAAAATATTGGTTTTGGTTAGAAAAAAACTTTCAAGATATTGTCCATGCCGCTGGATTTGAGCGGATTATTTTACCCACCATGGAATCGACCGACCTATTTAAGCGGAGCGTGGGAGAATTTACTGACATTGTGACCAAACAGATGTATACTTTCAAAGATCTGGGCGGCAACAGTGTAACGTTACGTCCCGAAGGGACAGCGTCGGTAGCAAGGGCCTATATCGAACACGGGATGCGCACGCTTCCTCAGCCGGTTAAGTTGTATTACTGGGGCCCCATGTATCGCTACGAACGGCCACAGGCAGGACGCTATAGAGAGTTCTACCAATTTGGTTTGGAATTATTTGGCGATGACGACCCTGTAACTGACGCTATGCTGATTCAATCGATTGTGCGATATTATCAAAAAATTGGTCTCCGCGATCTGGTAGTTAAAATTAATAGTTTAGGGACGTTAAAATCCCGGACCAAATCCATTGCCGCACTCGACAAGTTTTTATCTCCGCACAAAAAAGATTTGTGCGAAGATTGCAAAGTTCGTTTAAAGAAAAACACATTAAGGGTCCTCGATTGTAAAGCAGCCAAATGCAAAGAGATTATGGCGGAAGCTGGCAATGTTTTGATGGATAACTTAGACCAAGATTCGAAAAAGCGATTTACTAAAGTGCTCGAATCCTTGGATGATATGAAGGTGGAATACGAGTTGGATTCTAATTTGGTCCGGGGACTCGATTATTATACGCACACTATTTTCGAGGTTGTGCTCAAAAATGATGATGCGGCGCTGGGCGGCGGCGGCCGGTATGATGGATTGATCAAATTGCTCGGCGATGTTGATACGCCCGCCATTGGTTATGCCGGAGGAGTCGAGCGCACCATTGATGCCCTAAAACTGCAAGCGGCCTTAGTCCCCGAAATGGCCAAGACAGATGTCTTTGTAGTGCAACTGGGTGATCGGGCCAAAACCAAAGCCATCGACATTATTACTAGCTTGGAACAAGCGGGCCTCAGGGTTTCTAGCTTAATGGGGCGGGGCAATATCCAGGCCCAATTAAAAATGTCGAGCCAATTAAACAGTCCTTTCACCTTGATCATTGGTGATCAAGAAGTTCACGACAAAAATATTATTTTACGCGATATGCAAGATCGCTCCCAAGAAACTGTGATCGATCGCAATGTCGTTAAGATGGTCATCCAAAAATTAGAAGAAAAGAAAATCATTAAACTCTAAATATTTTCCGTTACTTTTCTTAAGGAAAGCAACCAAAGTCCTCTCGCAGTCGCTTTCGCTCTGGATATATGAAAATATGTCTTTCCGTTCTCGTCCGGTATAACCGGACTTCACAGCACTAATTTTCATCATCCA
>CAYIGX010000055.1:0-4104 GCA_964363095.1 uncultured Candidatus Saccharibacteria bacterium | reverse complement strand
AAGACATTTAAGATGTCGCATAAAATTCAACCCTGATGTTAGCTACGAGCTTTCGAGGGGTGGTGATAAGGATGGCTTCTTGCATGGAATCGGAACGCCGCTGGCAACCTGGTTGTCCGTTATCTCAACTGGAATGGCGACAGGTGGAACTGGAACTACAACTGGCTCGACAACGCTTGGAATGACGACGATCCGGCGGCTCTCTCCGCAACTCTCTTCATTTCTCTCCCGGCTTTATACTGGGAGAGTTTTGATTTATTATTTATCTTTGTCATCCCGGACTTGATCCGGAATCCAGACAAAACAAGAACAGAACAGATGTTTTTGTTTGTTTTTTATGTCTAGATTCCCAATGTCGGGGCGCTTTGCTTCCGACTTGAGGATGACGGAAGGGGCAAGGGAATAGAGGAACGGAGTGGTAAGATGAATTTATGATTGCTTCGGTCAGCGGAAATATTATTCATAAGGGATTGGATCATCTGGTGATGGAGGCCGGCGGATTGGGCTACAAAGTGTTTGTCACGAGCGATGTCATTGTTAAAACTCTCTTGGACCAGCCGATTAAATTATTCACCCAATTAATTGTGAGGGAAGACAGCCAGTCGTTGTATGGGTTTATGACTTTGGCCGAGTTAGAATTGTTTAATTTATTAATTAGCGTGTCGGGAGTAGGCCCTAAAATTGCTTTGGCGGTGCTGTCGGCCGGGAAAATTGAAGAATTGCGTTCGGCGATTGGCTGTGGTGACAGCGCGATTTTTATGGCGGTGAGCGGCATTGGCAAAAAGACAGCTGAACGAATTATTTTGGAGCTTCGAAGTAAGGTTGGCGAAATTGGCGTGAGTGAAATGGCGGGCAGTTCGCAAGAAGTTATCAATGCTTTGAGCGGATTAGGTTATAATATGTATGAAATTCGCGAAGTCATCAGAAAAATTTCTCCGCAAGCTCCATTGGAAGAAAAAGTCAAAGAAGCATTGAAGTTATTGGGTTGATAATATATTAATTAAGGTGGCTCCGATGTCCCGAGCCAGTAGGCATCGGGAAGCGGAGCACATCTAAAGATGTGGAGGGAAACAAAATGGCCAAAGATAGTAAATCGTGTCTGCATATTTTTGATGACTGGTTCTATATTCTGTTGCTGGTGTTAGTTGGGTTTGCGATTTTAGCGGTGAATTTGGGCTATGTGAGCAGTAATCTGTTTGCTTACTGGCCGCTACTTTTGATTATCATTGCTTTGAAAGAAATCTTAGATCGGAGATAATCCGATAGTTCAAGTCGAGCAAAAAACTCAGCCCATCGGGGCTGAGTTTTAAAATGTTAAAATAAAACTACATGAAAAGAATCTATTGGTTAATTGGGGTGGGGGTAATCTGTCTCGGTTTGGCCGGGGGCTATTTCGTATGGCTCTCCCCTGCCGGTGGTAACACTCAATCCAAACATTTTATTG
The DNA here is from genome assembly GCA_964363095.1 of uncultured Candidatus Saccharibacteria bacterium. GTDB lineage: Bacteria > Patescibacteriota > Kazan-3B-28 > Kazan-3B-28 > UBA10110 > UBA10110. The sequence continues at coordinate 2,660 of CAYIGX010000055.1, read as the reverse complement.
TGCAATCAGGCGAAGGCATTAGCACTATTGCCAATCGGTTAGACAAGGATGGGTTGATTAAATCATCTGCGGCCTTTAAGGTTTATCTTAAATTGACTGGGCAGATCATTGTTCAGCCCGGTACTTACGAGTTGTCTTCTAGTCAAAGTTTGCCGAGTATAGCTAATCGAATTGCTAGCGGGAATACCGCCAATGTGTCTCTGACTATCCCAGAAGGTTATACCATGGCGCAAATTGCCGACCAGATAGCGCAAAAAAATATCAGTTCTAAAGAAGATGTCCTCAAAATTATGAATGATTTTCCGCCAGATTATGATTTTTTGGGGTTTCGTCCATTCACGCAGAAGTCATTAGAGGGCTTCTTGTTTCCGGATACTTACCGGTTTATCAAAGGTGACCCGACTCTCGCTATTCGCCAGATGTTGGATAATTTTGGGAGTAAATATCGGGCTGACATTAAACCCGAACTGGCTGGTAAAAATTTGTATGATGTTTTGATTATCGCGTCGCTTGTCGAGCGTGAAGCGCAAAAAGCGGAAGACCGTCCCTTAATTGCGGGAGTGATTTATAATCGTCTCAAAATTGGGATGAAACTGGGTATTGATGCCACGGTGCGTTACATAATTAACAATTGGAAGGATCCTTTAACGGTGGCTGATTTGAATATTGATTCGCCTTATAACACCAGAAAATATGCCGGGCTTCCGCCCGGACCGATTTGTAATCCGGGCTTAGCCGCCATCGAAGCGGCCTTAAACCCCACCGAACATAAGTACTATTACTATCTGACCGATCCCGAAGGGGTAACTCATTATGCCAAGACCCTTGAGGAGCATAACCAAAACAAAGTGAGATACTTGCTCTAATGGCTAGGGTTTCTACAATCAGTTTTTGTTTAGGGATATTATTGGGAGTGATGTTGGGAGCTTATGGCGCCTTACCCCATTGGGGGTGGGTGCTTTATTTTATCTGCGGCAGTTTAGTAGCGGGGTTATTACTGCGCAAACATTACTCCAAAATCTGGTGGGGAGTTTGGCTGATGATCGGCCTCGTTATCGGGAATTGGCGATTGGGAGTGGTCACAAAAATCCCAGTCGATGATGTAAGTAATTGGTTAGACCAGACCGTATCCATCCAGGGTATCATTATAAATGATCCGGAAATCACGGCCGATGCTACTTCATTTACAGTGCAAGTTGAAGCGGTGGACGAAGCGATTGCTTCGGGTAAATTGCTGGTAAAAACTCGGCGCTACCCTACCTACCAATATGGCAATAAGTTAAATTTAATCGGGCGCGTGAGTTTGCCCAGTGGTGAAACGGAATCAAGTTATAGCAAATATTTAGCCCGATTCAATATTTATGCGCGGTGCGATTTTCCGGAGATTGCCCTAGAGCAAGAGTTTGTTGGGCAACCAATTTGGCGGTGGCTGTATGGCATCAAACATTACTGGCTCAATTTAGCCACCCAAGTGATGCCGGAACCAACCTCGGGATTATTATCGGGCTTATTACTGGGGATTAAAGCCGCTTTGCCGGAAGAACTCTTGAATAATTTTAATGCCACCGGCCTCACACACATTATTGCTCTATCAGGATTTAATATCAGCATTGTGGCGGGAGCCATTTTGGGGTTACTCCGGTGGTTGCCGCTTACCGTTAGGTTAAGTGGGGCCATTGTCGTCATTTGGTGGTTTGTGTTGCTCACGGGGGCTGCTCCTTCGGCCCTGCGGGCCGCCATTATGGGTATGTTAATTTTGTTGGCTGGGTTGGTGGGACGATTGGCAGATGTGACTATTTCGTTGTGTCTGACCGTGGCGGCAATGGTTTTGGCCAACCCTAAGATATTATTGGGAGACATCGGGTTTCAATTATCGTTTTTAGCGACCATCGGCATAATTTATTTGAGTCCCATCATCGAACATATCTACCAAAAACATTTGCCCGTTATGAAAGGACTATTAGGGCCTACACTGTCGGCCTTAATTATGGTTACTCCGATTTTGATGGTTAATTTTGGCCGCATTTCATTAATTGCTCCGCTGACCAATGTTTTAGTGGTGCCTCTGATTCCCCTCGCGATGGTATTGGGGTTTGCGGCGATGGTCGGCGGGATGTTGCAAACAGATTTGGGGTTAGTGCTGGGTTGGTTGGCCTGGGCCCCACTAAAGCTGATCGTCATTTTAGTAAATTATTTTAGTGCTTTTCCGTTCGCCAGTATTAATATAAAAGTTGGCTTCGGCATCTGGTTCATTGTCTATTATTTAGCCGTTGGAAGTTGGATAATTCTTCACTATGTTAAGAAAAAGTCAAATCCGCCTTGGGTTGATAGCGATTCTCGTTCTCGCTAATTACCTCATTTGGACTGCGAGCAGTTCGGCTTCCAATGCGGGCCTCCGGATAGATTTTTTGAATATCGGCCAAGGCGACGCCACATTAATCCGAACGCCTTCGGGAGAAAATATTTTAGTGGATGGAGGGCCGGACGATAAGGTGTTGGCGGAATTAGGTAGAATTTTGCCGATCTGGGATAAAACCTTAGATTTAGTGGTTGCCACTCATCCGGAAGCCGACCATATTTCTGGTCTCATCACTGTCATGGAGCGCTATACAGTAAAAGAAGTCCTAACTCTTAACACTAATAATGACACCCGGGTGGCC
>CAYIGX010000054.1:0-4166 GCA_964363095.1 uncultured Candidatus Saccharibacteria bacterium | reverse complement strand
TCTTGCCACCCATTTGCGCCGCCAAACGGGTGGCGCCCAAAGGCGGACCCATTCCCAAATTCAGTTGCTAAACACTAAAATTGCCCTTTCTGGATTTAACCGCAAACTCCTCCTCATTATCATTCGTCGTTAAACATGCTCATCCAGACCGAGCAATTTTAGTATTAGTAATCTGAATTTACTCAATGGGGTTAAAAGACAAAGACATCCCTCCTCTAATGGTCGGACAAAAACTGCTCGGACTCTCGCCGAGCCAGAGGCTCTCTGAGCCGGCGGCCAATGCCCGGCCTTAGAACCGCAAAGACCCAACGGCTCATCGATGAGCCGTTGAAAATCAGGGATGAGCTGATGCCCGATATGTTAAAATACATCTATAGGGGTGTAGCTCAACAGGAAGAGCGTCGGTCTCCAAAACCGAAGGTCGCGGGTTCGAGCCCTGCCACCCCTGCCATCCAGTAAAATTCTCAGCCTGCTGCCAACAAAACCCCAGACCGATCTCGGTTAGGGGGCCTTTTTAGGGTATGATTCAATTATTCCAACTTAAGGAGGGAGCACCTTGAGTAAAGCTGTTGCCTTTATCGTCCCAGCCAAGGATGAAGCACCGCGTATTGGTCGGGTGCTTCAGGTTGTGCTGGACTCGGGCCTTGCCTTAGAGATTGTTGTGGTGGACGACGGCAGCACAGACAACACCAGCGAAGTTGCCGGCCAGTTTCCTGGAGTAACTGTAATCCGGTGTGTGGCCAATCACGGCAAGGGTTCTGCCATGCATACCGGAGTAAGAAACTCTACCGCGCCCATCGTCTGCTTTTTGGATGCCGATCTGACTGGCATTACAGTTGAACACCTAAAGTTGCTGGTTACGCCAGTTATTAAAGGTGAGCACCGGTCCACATTGGCTATCTTCTCTGGTGGAAGGAAAAGAACCACCATGGCGCAGGCCATTAACCCAGCGGTTTCTGGCCAACGCTGTCTTGAGAGAGAGCTGCTTCATGGCTTTGCCACCTGGAGCTGCAACTTCGAGATCGAGACTCGCCTCGAAGCTCACTTAAACAAACTATGCATCCCCAGATCAATAGTGTATTGGCGCGATGCTTCTCAGGTGACCAAAGAGGAAAAGCTTGGTCTGTGGCGTGGCTGGATGGCCAGAGCGAAGATGTGGCGAGACATGCTCTTCGCTTCATTCCGAACCGGTATTTGGCGCTAGGTGGGCACTCGCTCCCACCTAGCTTTTTCTTAGAATTTCTCCAGATAATTTATAATAAATTGTAGAGGTAGATCGAACCCCAAAACCGCCCGTTTTTACTCCTTAGGAACAATCAGTCTTCGCTAAAGCTACGCCTGACTTTGCCGAGATCCAGCTGTTCTGCCAGTTAAAACTATGATAATCTCTGGAATTATCGCACAATTGAAATACCTTTGGTATGATTGAGGTGTTATTAATTGTTAATCATAGTTTATTATGAAAAAGAGAAATAAATTTGAGATTCGGAGTGCCCAAGGTGTCGCTCTTGTTTTAGTCGTAGTTATGGCTGGTTATTTTGGTTACAATTTTATAACCAAAATTTTGGCATACTCTGCCTTGGTGCCAAAGGAGTACGATATCAATCAACCAATACCGACCAACGAAACGGTGTTATATCAAAATATCGATAAAGCAAAATATGGTAGTTACGATTATATAGAAGGTGTCCGTGGCGAACTGATAGTGCAGTTAAAAAACTTAGTGCCGCTATACAGAATTGCTCAAATTGCGGAACAATACGGTCTTTATGTAGACAGAAAATATTTAGCGGACTCGCCAGCGTATGTCTTAAGAATTATTGACCCAGGCGAAGATATTGGAGGAGGAGACACCGGGCCAGCCAATGATATGAGAATTATAGATCCAGGTGATGACATTGGCCTATCAGCCATGAGGGCTTTTGCTTCAACTATTGATATCGGCACCAACACCGCAAGCGACCTGAGGCGGCAAGGATATCAAATTGATCCAGGAGTTAAGTGGAACATCCTGGTTTCTAATGGATATCTGGAAACAATTTTGCGTCAATTGGAATCCGTTTCAGATATCTATTCCGTAACTCTTAATACTATAAGATAAGCAAGACAACAACTTGCCCCTACAACAGCTCACGCGACGCGTGAGCTGTTGTATTGAAATATCTGGTAAAATAAAATTATGAATATGAAAATGGCTTATATTGTTCTTGGAATAGTTGTTGTAGCCGGAGCGGCTTACTATTTTATAGTCAACTTATCTCTTAATAATCAATTACCGATGAACAACACCATTAATCAAGGCGGGTCTAACTTTGCGCCAAATGAGTATTTGGTTGGTTTTATTCTAGGTGCTTCCGATGAAGAGATAGTGGAATGGGCCAAAACAAATAAAATAACCATGGTTAATAAGTTAATGGGCGAGTCGGGGGAAAATGGTTCAATTTGGCAGATATATTCACCAAATGATAAGCGCCCACCCGAAGGTGGGATAGTTAAATACATCGAAAGAAACGCTCCCGTGAGAGCTCTTGGCTCATAAGATAATATTTTTTGCAATTTGCCTGGCTGGCCAGACAATAATTATAAATACTAATATCATCTAAAGACGAGAGGTAATATGAGCAAGATGATGAAATCGCACCACACATCCGGCGCCCTATATGGCTTAGGGTTTATTGGGGCGGCAGTTTATTTTATCAGCACGGCTACAAGAAAAAGGAAAGGGGACGGTTCTCTTTTGACCTGAAAATTAGCTATTTATTGAACGGCTCATCAATGAGCCGTTGAAGGTGCATGATGGTATATTTAATTCATGGCTAATATAAATATTTCTTGGTACCACAAACTATTGCTAAAGTTTTGGCCGGGGATAGCTTTTAAAATATTGGCCAAAAAGATGGACATTACCAATCCAATATTTGATAAGGCGCATGAGATTTTCGATGGTGCCAAACGGATAGATCTATATCCTACAGCTAGTGCCGAGCGTGGGTTCATTTTGGTGTTAGATTTGAAAACAGCCCTGTATTTTTATCAAGACGGTGATCATTTTAAATACGATGGATTTGAAATGGGAGAGTACAACAAAGGTGATGTCACGATTCTTGATAACATTCCTGAAAAAATCTCCTATAAGTGAAAGAGATTGACACAAGCATATTTTGTAGATAGATTGTTAGTGCTATGAACAAACTTACTCACATCACTACAAGCAAGAGGATTTTAGGGGGGGTGCCGATTATTAGAGGGACTCGTATCCCGGTTGCTACAATAGCCGATTTCATCCTACATAAGAAAACCAGCGAAATTTACAAAGAATTTCCCGGTGTTACCAAGGCCCAGGTTGGTGATGTGCGTAGATTCATGATTCAGCGAGCCAGTTAATTTTTTTTGGCTCATGTCTAAAGATAGACCTAGATATAAGGTGCTCTTAGATGAGGGGGTGCCAGTTATTTTTGGGAAATATCTCAGCAATGCTAGACATAATGTTGAGCATATTAAACTGAATGCTCGGCATCTAATGGGTAAAAGTGACAGCACAGTATTAGATTATGCCGTGAAAGAAAGAAGGATTCTTATAGCCACAGATGCCGATTTTTCTCATAGAGAATCAGATCTCGCGGAGCAAGTTACCAAACTGGGTGGAGCCATAATACGCATTTTTGGGTCAGCCTTGCCAGAATCCCTAAAAACTATATGGCAGCGTCAAGCTAAAAAGCTACCCCGCAATCCAAAAGGTATATTTGTTGTAGGATATGATAGTTGTAAGAAGCTTACTTAGAATAGGTCTTGCCATTGTCTCATTTGTCTCATTTCATCCTTAGGTTCTATGCCCGACTACGCTCTATCGAGCTACGACAGGGCAAGATGAACCTGTCCCCCTACCCACAGGCCCATTAGTTTAAAACCAATGAATTATTCATTGTTGGCGGTTTTTTGTTGACAGGGAAGTCAATTTATGTTACTGTTATGCGGTACGATTAAAAGGTATAACGGCCTCTTTTAATGGGGGCTGTATTTAATTGTTAGACAGGGTTTATTTCAACAGATTATAATCAATATGTTCCACCATTCTTACAAATCGACCTCAACTCGCAACTCTTCTTCGCTGAATGGTAGTTTTGGCAAATCTAAATTTGGCCGGTCTAAGAGCGGCTATTTTGGCA
>CAYIGX010000053.1:0-4184 GCA_964363095.1 uncultured Candidatus Saccharibacteria bacterium | reverse complement strand
GCTGATTCCGCTTTTTGTACAACTTTCTTTTTACCCATATTATTTCAGCTCAACTTTTCTTTTACCGCTGCCAGCTGTTTTCCGAATGTTGCCGCGCACGGTTCGTGAATTTGTTTTGGTACGTTGACCTCGTACGGGCAAACGCCTTAAATGGCGAATACCGCGATACGCTTTAATATCTTTTAATCGAACAATGTTCTGTTTGATTGATTGCCGTAGTTCTCCCTCAATTTTATATTTTTTTTCAATAATTGATTGAATGTGGTTGACGTTTTCCGGCGTTAACTCTTTCGCGCGTTTGTTTAAATCAATTCGCGCTTCGCTTAAAATAATTCTCGCTAAAACCGGCCCAATGCCGTAAATATAAGTCAACGCAACTTCAACTCTTTTACTATCGGGTATGTTTACTCCAGCAACTCTCATGCCAATGTTATCTAAATTTGCGAATATTTCCTGTGAGCGGAGCGAACAGATGAAATATTCGACACCGAGCACATAAATTTAACAAAGCGACCATTGAAAGATCGTGAATCTTTTCTGCTGTTTTTAATTCTTTGTTGATAAACATCTTTGTTGAATTTATGTGCGGGGTCAAGGTTTGGTGCTGAAAAATTCTTGCCAATGGCCTTGAATTTTTCAACCAAGCCCTTATCCTTGACGCTGTTTGTGTTTTGGATTTTTGCATATCACATAAAGCCGACCATGACGCCGGACTGTTTTGCAATTTTTGCAAATTTTTTTAACAGAAGCTCTTACTTTCATACTTATTAAAATCGCCTAATAATCCTGCCCCTTTTATCATTTGGGTCAGGTAATTCAATCATCACCTTATCACCCGGGATTACCCGAATGTGGTTGATTTTTAATCTTCCCGCCAAATGGCCCAAAATCTCTCTTGAAGAGCCGTTTATTTCAGCTTTGACCCTAAAAAGCAAGCCGGGCAGGGCTTCTTCCACAACACCTTCCACGCGTATTGATTTTGAACCAATCGTCATCACTCTGATTCTTTCCTAAAATTAGCTTTTTCCATTATTTTTCTCAAATCTGTAGGCAAAACTTATTCTATAAAATGGGCTAAAAATGTCAATCTCTATGCTAAAACTCTATTTCACGCGGTATAATACTCGGTCTTACATAAAGTCCTGTCCGTCCTGTATCGCGATGAAATTGCGACCAGTGCATAGTTAATCCGTTAAAATTTGCTTCTATATCCCATAAATATATTGAACCTCTATACTTCAAGCCTGCTCTTCTAAGAATATAGTCCCAACTTGTATCCCAATCGGAACTCGCAGCTATTTCTATTTTCCGGTCGTTGTCAATATCTGCTATTGCTGCCGGCGCTTGAGCATCAACTTCTGTGTATTTTGGAAACCCGGAGATAAGTACACCATCGGCATTCCAAGCATGAACCCCACTACCAACAACTCCACCCCCAGCCGTAGTGACTAAATCGGGTAATCTATCACCGTTAATATCGCCGATAACATTCCCATAATAATCATCCCAAAAACAGCAAGGCAATGCTGTTTGTTGTGGCCAGCCAGAAATTAAAGCGCCATCATGATTAAAAAGATACACTTTAGAACCCAAGCGGCTTATTCCAATTTCCAAATCACCGTTTTTATCTATATCAGCAAGCGATGGCGAAGACCAAAAATTATATCCCTTTAATTGAGGCCAACCTGATAAAACATTGCCGCCTTTATCAAAAATATAGACACCACCATAGCGTTCATCGGGGAATGTTGCTGAAGAATACATAAGTCCGACCACAATTTCTAAATCACCGTCACCATTAACATCCCCGACGGCTGGCGAAGAAAGAATAAATCCATCTGTATAAACTGGCCAGCCAGGCAAAAGCGTGCCATCAATATTGTAAACCGCAAGATAACCGGTATTATTCCAAGCAGTGCCGTCCCAACCAGCCGTAGCATCAGGTCGCGCAATAACTATTTCTAATTCAGGGTCATTGTCAAAATTACCGACTGCCGGTATTGACGCAGGAAGGCCATCAAAACTGTGCGGCAAGAACCATTGCGATAATATTTGACCATTACCCCCAACAATGCTCAAAGGAGATGTTGGCCAGCCATAACCACCTTTAACAATTATTTCCTTGCTCCCATCTAAATCTAGATCAGCGGCTACCACGTTAGCATGACTATCATGAGGCAAATTTATTGGGAAGCCATTTACCAAACCGCCGTTATGATTAAAAGCGTATAATTCAGAATCATTATGGTTGCCACTTTCTTTTTTATAATTATAAGCAATTATTTCTTGAAAACCGTCATTATCAACATCTGCAATTACTGGAATATGCAAATTCCCGCCCGGCACCCCAGATTGCCCAACATTTTGAGGCCAGCCATTAAGCAAACTGCCGTCATTCTTAAAAACATAAATCTTTGGAGGCCAGCCACCTTTGTAAATAATTATTTCTTTTTGTCCGTCGTTATTGATATCACTGACAACCGGTTCTAAAGGTCCTGCCCAATAATAACACGGTTCGCCGCCGCAATTCTTAACATATTGCCAATTAACTCGAACTGGCCAACCCCTCTTAAGAGCGGTGTCAAAATATGGCTGAAACGATTCAGATGATTGATTCTCATTTTCATAATTTGCCGTAATGCGAAAATAATAAATACCGCTTATATCAATAACCGTTGGATTGATATAAGCTAATGTCTCATCGCATAATGGAATATTGCCCCCATTAACCAAACTAATGCCATTGGTTGTCCAACCCAAAGAACTGAGCCACTCAACTACATAGTTTTCAAACCCTTCTTTAGCAATACAGCCGGTAATTTCAACCGTATCTTTTGTATTATATGCATCAAAATTCTGGGGTGTAAAAATTTTTATGCGGCCAACCCTAACAACTTGGGTGTCAAAACCTTCCTCGCCGTTCACGTTTCTCACAGTTAACTTTAGCGTAGTAAAACCATCTGGGAGAATAAGAGTATCAAGCACACCCAAAAAGCCATTAGCGACTGGAACACTTGATGAAGTTATGAGCTGCCAAGAGGTCGGATAAATATCTCTGCCATATTCCAATTTATAGCTTTGAAAATTATTACCGCGCGCGGTACCGACAAGACTAACTGTACTTGAAACTTCAGCATCATCTAAATTTGATGCTAATTCTGCAATTGGGATTGCATTCGTTAGAATAGCTTGATAAGCATTGATTATTCCCACTCCGAAATATCTATAATTCGAAGCCGGGATAATAGATTTGGTTCTCAAAATTGTAGCAACTTCATTATTTGTAAAAGCAGGATTTTTCGATAGAACCACCCCGGCCAAACCAGAAACATGGGGTGAAGACATTGATGTACCCTGTAAGTATTTATAGCCGCTCGGGTCGCAAAGCGGACAAGAACTAGTGGGTACTAACGAAAGAATACTCTCACCTGGTGCCGCTACATCAACCCAACTGCCAAAATTTGAAAACCAAGATCTAACATTATCTATATTAGATGCCGCAACTGAAAATACATTTTCGTAGTTCGCCGGATAAAACGGAGTGTTTTGACCTCTGTTTCCAGCCGCAGCAACTATAAAAGCTCCCTGAGAATAAGCATAAAGAGCCGCATTTTCTAAGGTGGCAGAATAACCACCCCCGCCCCAGCTGTTGTTTATGATTTTTGCGCCATTCTGAACCGCGTAATACCAAGCGGTGGCGCCAGCATCACCAGAAACATAACCAGACCCATCACCGATTTTAAGGGGCATGATTTTGCAGTACCAACACATTCCAGCAATGCCAATATTGTTATCAGTAACAGCCGCCGCAATACCGGCAACATGAGTACCGTGGCCCAATTCATCCATTGGGTCGTTATCTGCTACCGGATTCCAAATATTATTACCAACAAAATCCCAACCCCGATAATCGTCAACATAATTATTATTGTCATCATCAATTCCATTGCCAGGGATTTCATTGCTATTTAACCACATATTAGTATTTAAATCTTCATGATTATAATCAACACCAGTATCAGCAATAGCAATTATTATTGAAGGACTACCTTGATGAACATCCCAAGCGAATTGACTCTCAATATTTTGATGGGCCCATTGTTCATTAAAGCGCGGATCGTTTGGTGTAACTGTTAACAACTGCTGTGTTTCTTGTGATTTTAAAACTTTGGGTACTGCTGGCA
>CAYIGX010000052.1:1734-4207 GCA_964363095.1 uncultured Candidatus Saccharibacteria bacterium | reverse complement strand
GCCATGTATCAAAATTTGAAAAATGATACTGACACAGAATCAGTACATTTGTGCGATTGGCCCAAAATCGAAAAAATTGATGAACAGATTTTAACAGACATGAAACGCACCCGAGAAATTGTAGAGTTGGGTCATCACTTACGTGAGGAAGCTAAAATTAAAGTGCGGCAACCGCTTTCAGAACTAAAAATTACCCAAGCGGAACTTCCAACCGATTTAATCGCGATTGCTCTGGATGAATTAAATATAAAAAAACTTGTTTTTAGTGCTTCAAGCGATGAATTAATCACCGCAATTACTCCGGAATTAGAAATGGAAGGGTTGGCCAGAGAAATTGTGCGGGCCGTACAGGCCTTACGCAAGAATACTGGTTTGGATGTGGCGGATCGGATTGTGTTGGCTTATGCATCTGATGATGATTTGATTAAAAAAACTTTTGCGGAATGGGCTGATTATATCAAGGGCGAAGTGTTGGCTACCGAAATCAAACAAGAAGCGGTGAATGCCGAAGAGATCAAAGTGAATCATCACCCAGTTAGATTATTAGTCATAAAAAATTAATGCAATTAAACAAAACTATCGTTCTGCGCATAGCCAAAATCGGTTTATGGGTAATTATCGGAGCGTTAATAGTATTGACTTACTTGTGGTTTGCTCCGCGCAAGTTAGTTCCAGCCCTAATTTTTCCAAATCAGAAAAAGATTGTGCTGGAATTTGCCGATACGGCATTAAAGCGGGAACAGGGCCTGTCAAGACGAGATGCGCTGGCTGCCAACACCGGCATGTTGTTCGTGTTCGACAGTGAAGGGATTTATCCATTTTGGATGCCAGAGATGAAGTTTAGCTTGGATATGATTTGGTTAGACGGCCGATACGAAATCGTTTACTTAGCGCAAAATGTGCCGCCCGCAACCAGCGAGGCAGATCTAATTCGATACACCAATGCTCAGCCCGCCAAATATGTCTTAGAAGTGAATGCTGGGGTAGCGGAGACCAACCAGTTGCAGGTGGGAGATCAGCTGATTTATCGTGAGATCAAGTCGTGGTAGTTGACTTATTTCGGGTTCTCCTTATATACTGGTGAGCGTACAACGAAACACCTATGAAAGCAGTTATTAAAACCGGGGGCAAACAATATTTAGTCAGTGAAGGCGATGTTTTGGCAATTGAAAAATTGCCAGAAGCAGATGGCGCTAAAATTACTCTACCAGAGGTTTTAATGGTGTCTGATGACGAAGGCAAGGAATTGAAGCTGGGTGCCCCTATCTTGGAGGGCGTGAAAGTGGAAGCCGAAGTGGTCGAACAGGTGAAAGCCGATAAGATCCGCGTGTTTAAGATGCGGCGCCGGAAAAGATACCGGAAGACCATTGGTCATCGCCAAAAATTAACTCAAATTAGAATCGTCAGTATCTCTGCTTAAAAATCCCGCTTCAAGGCGGGATTTTTGCTTCTCATCGCAATGGCGATTAAAAAGCGGGGCTGTTTACTAATTGGTTATTAGTGACAGGGAGAGTGGTTAGGGGTGGGTTATTGGCAATAGTATATTGGGGAGTCCGAATAGTTTCGAAATTCGCGAAAGGATACAAAATAACCCACACCCGGCCGACAATTAAATGGCGCGGTAATTTACCCCATTGCCGCGAGTCCGAACTATTCGGCCGATTGTCGCCCATCACAAAGTATTCTTCGGCTTGGAGGGTGGTATCAATATCACCAGTCGTTACGACAGTAGATTTTAAGTAAGGCGCTTCGTTAAGTAAGAACCCACTAGGGTTAGCTTGGTTGTAAATAGTAACTACGCCGCTCCTCACAGTAATGCGTTCGCCAGGCAGGGCGATGACCCGTTTAATAAAACTAAAAGTAACATTGAGAGGATATTTAAAGACCACTACATCGCCGCGTTTGGGCGTACGCAATCGGTAAGACACCTGGTCCACAATAATATATTCATTGTTGTGAAAATTAGTTTCCATCGATTGGCCGCTGACATAAAAAGGTTGAATTAAAAAGAAGCGAATTAAAAACGCTACCCCTAGTACGGTGGAGACAGTTTTAAAAACATCGTAGATAAAAACTACGGTACCAACAAAAATTGCGAGAAACAAGTTTCGTGGCTTAGTTTGGCCAGAATGATTTAGAGCACCAACATCACTGTGCATGAATTTATTATAAAAGCAGTTTGTCTAAATCACAAAGGATTTTCGGGATTTAATGTGGTGGGCCCAACCCCGATGGCCGTCGGGGTGACCTTTTTCGGACTTGCCTCGTTAAAAATTACTGGTGGACGATACTGGATTCGAACCAGTGACCTTTCGGATGTGAACCGAACGCTCTAACCAACTGAGCTAATCGTCCCTTAAGATTTTTAACGGGGTGTGAATCCCGATACTAATCCCTGCGGGATAGTACGGGACGCCGCCGAACGCTCTAACCAACTGAGCTAATCGTCCCTTAAGATTTTTAACGGGGTGTG
>CAYIGX010000052.1:0-1634 GCA_964363095.1 uncultured Candidatus Saccharibacteria bacterium | reverse complement strand
CTAATCCCTGCGGGATAGTACGGGACGCCGCCGAACGCTCTAACCAACTGAGCTATGAGCCCGTGATTTTTTAATTAAGCCAGCGGGATGATTTACCGTAACACGATGTAATTATATCTAGCAAATCAACTGTTGACTACTCCTTAAGTTTCGAGTATCATTCAAACCAGTTTAATAAGCACGGTTTGGGGATCGAGAGCATCCTGTCCCTCCCCAGTTATAACTAACTGGAGCGGGATTTGTCTCCGAGATGAACCAACCGGAAGTATAAGGAGAAAAATATGGCAAAGAGACCGACAGTAGAACAGATGTTAGAGGCAGGATTGCATTTTGGTCACCAGACCTTTCGGTGGCACCCAAGTATGCGACCCTATATTTTTAGTGAGAAGGATGGGATTCATATTATCGATCTCACCAAAACTGAACAAAAGCTGGGGGATGCTCTCAATTTCGTGGAAGAACTCGGGCGTAACGGCGGCATGTTGATGTTGGTTGGGACCAAACGGCAAGCCAACGACATTATTTCTGCTATGGCCAAAACGGCGAATTTACCCCATGTGTCTACTCGTTGGCCCGGAGGGTTACTCACTAACTGGCCTACGATGAAGGGCAGAATTAGGCACTTAAAGCAAGTTCGCGAACAAGTGGCTACTAAAAATTTTGGCGATATGACCAAGCAAGAGATCGGCCTATTGGAAAAGAAATTGGCGCTTTTAGAGATATCATTTGGCGGCATGGATATGTTGGACGATTTACCCAATGCCATCTTTATTGTCGATATTATCCGCGATAAAATTGCCCTGAGGGAAGCCCAAAAATTACATATTCCTGTGATTGCGATGGTGGATACCAATGCTAACATTAAGGGAGTAGAATTTGTGATTCCTGCAAACGACGATGCCAAGCAAGGTATTCAATTAATTACCAAGGCCATTGTGGATGCGTTTGTTTCGGAAAGAAGAACCAAAGCCGAGATCGCCGCTGACAAACAACATGCCGAAGAAGAAGCGCTGATAACCGAACCGGAGTTAGAAAAAGTTTTGGCGCAAAAGGAAGTCGCCGAAGTAATGGAAAAACAAGAAGAAGCTAAACGAGAATCATCGAAAGTCAAAAAAAGTAATATTAAGCAATAAAATATTATGGCCACCGCAAAATCAAGTGATATTAAAAAATTAAGAGATTTAACCGGTGCCGGCATGATGGATGCCAAAGCGGCTTTAGAAAATGCCGATGGCGATTTCGAGAAAGCCACTAAATTGTTAATGGAAAAAGGCGCCCAGTTAGCCGAAAGTAAGGCCGAGCGGAGTGCGTTGCAGGGATTAGTGGTCAGCTACATTCATCCGGGCGATCGGATCGGGGTACTCTTGGAATTAAATTGCGAAACCGATTTTGTGGCGCGCAACGAAGATTTCAAAAAATTAGCCCATAATTTGGCTTTGCAAGTGGCGGGGATGCACCCGATTTATATTTCTCCCGAAGATGTGCCAAAAGATGTGGTCGAGAAAGAGCGCGAAGTGTATGCGGCGCAGGTCCAAGATAAATCCAAAGAACTGGCCGAAAAAGCGATTCAAGGGAAACTGGAAGATTTTTATACTTCGGTTTGTTTGATCAAACAACCATTTGTGTTAAATCCA
>CAYIGX010000051.1:0-4239 GCA_964363095.1 uncultured Candidatus Saccharibacteria bacterium | reverse complement strand
AGCACTCCCCACCCATGCACCACGCTGGGTAGCATGGCACCGCTAACCTCCCCTCCGTAAGGGGAGGAATCAATCTTTGTTTTCTTGCCTGGATTCCGGCTCGGAGGCCGGAATGACAAGAGAGTTACACATTGAAACGGAATAGCATGACATCGCCATCTTGGACGATGTATTCTTTGCCTTCTTGCCTATTCTTCCCGGCTACCGCCGCGCCTTTCCAGCCACCGTATTGGACAAAGTCAGTGTAGGCTACGGTCTCGGCCCGGATAAAACCTTTTTCGAAATCAGTATGGATGACCCCTGCCGCTTGCGGGGCTTTAGCGCCAAAGCGCACTGTCCAAGCCCGAGTTTCTTTGGGGCCGGCGGTCAGGAAAGTAATTAAGCCCAATAATTTATATCCTGCGCGAATTACTTTATTCAATCCCGGCTCATCCATGCCCAATTCAGTTAAAAGCAGGGCTTGGTCTTCGATGCACATTTGCGCCAACTCGGCTTCGGCTTTGGCGTTGAGAGCGATAATTTCCGGGAAGACATCTTGGATTTGCTCTTCAAGGCGGGCAATTAAATCCGGTTCTTTCAATTGATTATCGTCGACATTAGCTATGTACAGAATTGGTTTACTAGTGAGTAAACACAATTCTCGGAGCCAGATTTTTTCTTCTTCGGAGGCAGAGTAGGTTCGGGCAGGTTGACCCGCATCGATATGGGTTTTAATCTTCTGTAAAAATTCTACGCGAGGTTGTAACTTGACATCTGCCTTGGCTTCTTTGGCTTCACGGCTGACGCGTTTATCTAAGGCCTGCATATCCGCGAGTAACAGCTCGGTATTAATAGTTTCCACATCTTCTTTGGGGTCGACAGCGCCACTAACATGAATAACATTGGTATCAGAAAACATTCGGATTACCTCAATGATGGCGTCACACTCTCTGACATGCCCTAAGAATTGATTGCCCAGGCCTTGGCCTTCACTGGCACCTTTAACCAACCCGGCGATATCCACAAATTCTACCGTAGTTGGGACGATCTTTTCCGATTTCTCTAATTTGGCCAGGATGTCTAGCCGAGGATCGGGGACAGGCACGGCTCCGACATTGGGGTCAATGGTGCAAAACGGGAAATTACTGGCCGCGGCTTGAGCTTTGCCCATCAGCGCATTAAATAAAGTCGACTTCCCAACGTTGGGTAATCCCACGATACCGATTGATAAACTCATGTTGAAATTTTAATTAAGTAAACTATAGCTGATAAAACAGTGCAGTCCTCCGTCTTGTCCGCCATCGTGTCCGGCGTCTTGTCCGCCGTAGCTTTAGCGAAGGAGGAAGCTCATGCGAAGACGGAAGCCTTTAGGTGAAGGATGGACCAACATTAGGCAACCCGACAATACCAATAGATAAACTCATTTTTTATTGTTTAATTAACTCTTTCGATATAACTGCCGTTACGGGTGTCCACTAAAATCATGTCGCCTTCTTTGACAAACATCGGCACACGAATCTGGAGGCCAGTTTCTAATGTGGCGCTTTTTAAGGGGTTGGTCACAGTGTCGCCTTTAACTGCCGGGTCTGCTTGAGTGATTTTGAACCGCATCTTTAAAGGCAGTTGAATACTAATCGGATTGCCATTAAAGTAAACCAATTCCACTTCTTGTCCTTCAATTAAATAGTTTGTGTTATGTCCCAACACGTCTGCGCTGATATTAAATTGTTCAAATGATTTACTATCCATAAAAGCAAAACTGTTACCATCTTTGTAGAGATATTGGGCTTTACCTCGGGCCATATCCGCTTCTTTGAATTTTTCGCTTCTGAAAGTGCGCTCGATATTGGCGCCAGTTAATAAGTTCTTTAAAGTTGTGCGCAAAATCGCGCCACCTCGACCCATTTTGCTATGTTGATACCGCACCACTTCCATCGGGGCGCCGTCCAACTCGATAATGACACCGGTTTTAAGATCAGTAATGTCTAACATACTGATTAATGTAAAGTAAACGGCATTAACGCCATGTGCCTGGCCCGCTTGAGGGCACTTGCGACCATCCGTTGATGCTTGGCGCAGTTGCCACTTCGGCGCCGGGGTTCGATCTTCATATACCGCGATAGATATTTAGATAAGGTTTTAACATTTTTGTAATCAATATAATCGATCTTTTCATGACAAAAATGGCAATACTTTTTGGTAGTTACGGTATAGCGAGGGAAGGTAGCTGGTTTCTTTTTGAATGATTTAAAAGCCATAAGTTTAATATTTTATTATTGTTCGAATGTAATGAGAACTGTTCATTTGTTGTCATTCCCGACCTGATCGGGAATCCAGAAAAGAAAACAAACAAAAACATTCTTTTCTTTTTTCTGTCTGGATTATCGGGTCGAGCCCGATAATGACAGAGCGGGGTGGTTTAAAAGGGTATATCTTCGATATCGATTTCTTCGGCGGGAGTGGCAGGAGTAGCCGAGACAGCTTGGGCTACCGGCTCCGGCATTTTAGCGACCGCTTCTTCCATATTGGGTACAGTCGTAGCTTCGCTATTGCCGTTCACATTAATTCCTTGTGGTCGGTCGAGAACAATCAAGTCGCTGGCAATAACTTCGGTTTTATATCGCTTGATATTGTCTTGGCCTTCCCAATTGCGAGTTTGTAGCCGGCCTTCGATATAAACCTTCCGGCCTTTCTTCAAAATCTGCCCGGCAATTTCTGCCAATTTTCCCCAAGCGACAATATCGGTATATTCAACCGCCTTTTGTAGTTCTCCGGAAGCGTCGTTCCAACTACGATTGGTAGCGACCGAAATAGCTGCCACGCTTTGACCGGAAGGGATTGTCCGGATTTCTGGGTCCCGGACCACATTGCCAATTAACATTACTTTATTGAGATCACGCATATGTTTAAAGTTATCTTGTATAACTTTAGTTTTATTATTCTTTTAATAATTCGTCCAATTTCTTATCTAATTCTTCTCTCCTTTTTGCGGCATTCTCGGCCGTTTCTTCGATAACCTCTTCTTTAATTTCTGCATCAGCTGGCAGAACTGTGTTTTCAACAACTTCCGGAGCTGTCTCGACTTTTGGTGTAATTCTGCCCCGGCTTGCTCTAGTTTGATGAGCATGAGTAGTGGGTTCGGACTTCTCTTTAGCCATAGTCGCGGCCAAGGTCGTTTCTTTTTCGGGAGTAAATAACTGGTCGATAGTTACCCCTTCTTTTTCTAAAGAAATGATCAAATGACGGATAATTTCTGGCATCAACCGAATATCCTTGTCAATTTCAGCCAGAACTTCTTTTAAGCCAGTAAAGACAATACTTTGATAATGACCGTATTCTGCTTTGCCAATCGGGTAGGCCAACCGTTTCTTGCCCCAAGTATGTTCTTTCTGAATCGAGCCATTTTTTCCGATAATCGAATTCTTGATTTTGTCCATCACCTTAGGAATGTCGAATTCCGACAGGTCTGGGGTGATGACAACTGATAGTTCGTAGGTGCTGACAAGTTCTTTATCTTCCATAAGCAAAAAATTTCCTTTCCCATGGGGAGTCCTCGCTCCAACGGCGAGGAGAAAAGGTTAAGTTATAAAGTAAGCTGATTATAGGGGGTTTGCCCCCCCTAGTCAACACCCCTAAGAACTTATCATCCCGACCGGAGTGGAGGGATCTGTTGCTTTACGAAGCAACCCAATCTTTTTGACACTCTTTTAAAAAGAGTGTCCAGAAACTCCGGGCAGTCGCCCTCGCTCTGCAGTATATAAAATCGCCTTACTGCTCCCGCCCTAACAGACAACGGGCTCCGCAACGGCGATTTTCTATCTGCAGTACGCTCGGGCTCCAATGCCCGGTGTAAAACACAAAGGCACACCTCTCCTCCAATGCCCGGGTTAGAAGACAGGTTACCTCACCTGCTACAATAGTAGAGTAAATAATAATTAAACAGGTTATATGAGAAAACAACGCAAAGTTAATTGGTTATTGGTGCTGTTGATGTCGATTTTCTTCGGTTGGTTGGGGGTCGATCGCTTTATTATCGGCCATACCGGATTAGGGATTGTAAAATTACTCACTTGGGGTGGTTTCGGAATTTGGTGGTTGATTGATATTATTTTGGTAGCGTCCAAGTACGAATTTACCAATATTGAATGGTATGATCCCAGTGTCAGATAATCTGCGGTCGGTGGGTGCGCATTGGTTAAATTGGTAATCGGTTAATTGCGCCGATAGGCGCTAAGTGGAGAGGTCGCATAGTGGCCTAGT
>CAYIGX010000050.1:0-4246 GCA_964363095.1 uncultured Candidatus Saccharibacteria bacterium | reverse complement strand
AGGGGCGTAAGAATAGAAATTGGTTAATTCTTTGCTATATAAATCGATGCCCGAACTGGCATATTTTTCTAATCCCGCCCACAATTCGTCCGGCGAAAACCACGCCGACCACCAATTATTATCAGCCAAAATACTAATACTGGTGGGTCCAGCTAAATTAATCGTCCCGCCATCCAAATCGACCAACCATTTATCACCGTAACCATAATCTCCTGATTGATTCCGCTGCACAATCAATAATTTACCTTTATAAGGATCGGCTAACTGAGTGTAAATTGTGGGGGAATAAACATCGGCCCGAGTCCGTTGAAAGACAGTTTGTATTTGATTAGAATCTAATTTATATGACATCACTTTTTCCGTGAGTCCCCCGGACAAATCTTCATAAATTAATTGTCCCGATGTATAACCTGAACGAGTTACCACGGGATTGTTATAAATATCGATATTGGACACTCGAAAAACCCAACGAATTTTATTAATCGCATGATTCTTGCCTGTAGCAGTTACTCTGGCACCGGGACCATCAAATTCCCGGACTAGATTGACCTCCAAGGGATAATCACTCCCGATAACAGCGCTTGAATTAACTTTCACCCGCCAAGCTAGGGTCATATATTTGCCCTTATAAACAGCTGGGCCATCGTAATAAGCAAACCGGTTACCGTTAGCCACAAAACTGGTGCTGTCCAACCAAAACGGCGGCGTGCCGCTGGCAACGGTTGTAGCAATCGCGTGGGCATTAGGATAATCCGCTCCTTCACTGGCCAGCTCATGTTGGGGATACCAAACCGTGGCATTGGGATTGCGGGACATATTCTTGACCGTCACCCACATATCGATGGTGTCGCCCGGCTTCACATAATGCACTCCATATAAACCATATTTGTCCGTTTGGGGAGCCCCGCTTTGATCAACTAAATAATAATTGATCGAATTGGCCAATTGTTCAAAGGCCGAGCTACCACTAATGCCATAGAAGCCGTAATAAATCAAACTAGCCAAAATAACTAATCCGGCCAACCAAAAACTTAGTGTCTTGATTGCCTGAAAATTAATTGGACTTTTCTTTTTGTTCTGCTTGCGTCTTAGCTTCTTCATGACTTCAAACTTATTTTAACTCAAGATATCGGTTTTATCCACCTGCACTACCTTGACTTCGGCTTGCGTAAGTAAGGCATTGGCAATTTTGCTTTCGATCTTTTCCCGAATCAAGCGCTCTAATGGCCGGGCGCCAAAGGCAGGATCAAAGCCCTGAACAGCCAAAGCCAGAATCGCTTCTTCCGTAACTTGCAAGGTGATTTGTTTACTCGCTTGCAACCGTTTTTGCAATTGGCCGATCTTCAACCGAGTGATCTGTTCGATCTCCTCAACCGCCAGGGGTTTAAAGACGATCACTCCATCAAACCGGTTAATGAATTCGGGTTTAAATTCGGTTTGAGTTAAGCGTTGGATCAATTCTTTTTGCATTTCCGGATAAGGCATCTCTTGCCGAACTGACTCTTCAATAAACCGGGCTTCGGCATTGGAAGTGGCAATAATAATGGTATGGGTAAAATCAATTTCGTTGCCTAAATTATCCGTCATCTTACCTTCGTCTAGAACTCGTAAGAAAATATTCAAAATTTCGTCGTGGGCTTTTTCAATTTCGTCCAATAAGACCACCGTAAAAGGAGTCCCTTTGATTTTTTCAGTGAAACTACCACCCGCTAAAGCAATGTCACCCGCGGTTAAGGGAGCTCCAGCTAAGTTACTGACCGATTCCCTCGTTTGATATTCCCCCATATCAAGACGGACAATTTTACTTTCATCACCGAAATAAGCCCAGGCCAAGCTTTTGGCCAGCTCGGTTTTACCAACACCAGTCGGCCCGAGAAAGAGGAAAGTCCCGATCGGCCGTTTGCCGCCTTGGGATACGCCCAAGCGCGAACGCTTCAGGGCCTCCACGACAGCCGTTACAGCTTCGTCTTGACCAATTAAACGTTGATGAATTTTGGTAGTAAGATCGGCTAACTTATCTTTTTCGGCTTTATCAATTTCCCCAATTGGCACATTAGTTTTGGTGCTCATGACTGCACTTACTTCTGCGGCCGTTACTAATTTCATTCCTCGCCGCGAGGCATAAACTGCGGCTTCATCCAACAAATCCTCGGCTTTATCTGGCAATTTACCGATATGAATATATTGCTGGGATAACTGGACCGCACTTTTAATGGCATCCAGCGTTACAATCACACCCTGACGAGATTCAATGGCTTGACTTAAATCCTCTAATACCAATACCGCTCTATCGAAATCTAATTCCGGAACATTAAGCCGAGAAAACCAGGTTGATAAGTTCGCATTGTTTTCAATGTATTTTTTGTAGTTTAAGGGGTCGGAAGTGCCTATCAGTTGCAGTTGATGATTTTGCATAGCATCCAGCAGAATGGCCGACAGATCAAATCCTTCTCCTGACTTAGCTTTACCTAACTGATCTAAATTACCAATAAATAAAATTGTATTGCCTGATTGAGCCGCTTCTTGCATGGCCCGAGAAAACAACTGCTGAAAACTAGTGCCACCCGAGCCGATCATGGCTCCCAGGTCTAGAGAGATTAATTTATAATCCACCAGGGCTGGGATTTCGCCAGTAATCATGCGCATAGCAATATCGCCCACGATCGAAGTTTTTCCCACCCCGGGTTCACCGACTAAAATTAAACTATTTTGCTGACTTTTTGATAGGATCTGCACCGCTTGTTCAACTTCACCTTGCCTCACCTTAGCCGAAGTCAACCAACCCAGTTTGGCTAAATCAGTTAGATTTTTACTGAACCGGTCTAATACCGGAGTCGGTTTGGCTGTCCAAGTTTTATTCATATTTTTTTGCGGAGTCAGTAAATCATGCAGGAGACCAGTCCGGATTAAAGGTGGTCGATAACCCAAATCTTTCTTTGTCCAATCCACTACCGCAATGGCTTCTTCAATTTTAATTTTCTTGCTATTTAGAATTTGCCCCACAGCTTCGGACTGACCAATAAGACCTTTCAGTAAATGTGACCAATCGATTTGAGCGACATCCCCGCTCGCTCTCACAAATGCATCGGCTAAAATGGGATTAATAGCATCGGTTGCTTGGGTAATTAATTGTTGAAGATCTGCCCTATGCAGATTTAACCTCAAGGCCAATAACCGCATGCCTGGATGCCGCTCTAAAGCCGCCAATAAATGCCCGGATTGTAGTTCGGCACTACCACTGGCTCTATAATTAAACAATGCTTGCCAGAATAAACTTCGTGTTCGGCTATCTAAGTAAAAGAGGAAGGGTTGGTGATTAGCTGCCGCTGGCCGGCGCCCTCTCAAGCGATAGCGCCAATAATTCCACCCGATCAGTCCCAGCACGGCCGAACGCATCCATTCGTTTTGATTAATCATCAACAACCAATCAGCGCCTTGCCACCATTGCTCCACCAATTCCCAAGCTGCGAGAATTACGAGCAACGCCACAAGTATAAACATCACCACATACGAAATTTGCAACCAGCGTAACCAAGTCGTGGTCGGCCATTGCATTTTGTTAGATTGGGTGGGTTGATTATTCATAGTTAAAATTGCAATTTAAGTAAGGCCCAGAACGGCAGCACTATCCAGCCAATGATGGCGAGAATGCCACCAGTCAAAATTAAACAATACATCAAGATGGTGAAGATCACCCGCAATCCTCTAATTAAAAATCCCACGGTCCGACCGCTCCAAGTGTAATCGCCAAACATCGGCTCAATTGCCAACCATAGCCGAAGATTGGCCCCAAATTGCAAACTATCTTCGAAACTTAAGAGTACTTCTTTAGTAAACGCAAAAATTGCCTCTGGCACAACCTTGCCCCACCACAAACAGAAATGACCGATCTCCTTTATTGGCACTAGCCAGAATCTTTCCATGTTTGTGTTTGTTTCTATTAATCTATCTATTTATTTTTATTATATCACAAAAACAGTAAAAGGTCAAGAGTAACTTACCCATTAAAATAAACCACGCTGGTGGCTTATTTTTTATCTTCACAACTGGGAAGTAACTAGCTAGTGCATCATCAACAGAAAACTGTTAATGCGATCTGCTTCAACCGAAGTTGAAGCTGGAACATCAGTGATTAGGTGCCAGAAACAAGGGTTGGCCTTGCATCCAGCATCTAACCACTGATATTCAATATCTCCCTAGAAAGGAGGTGTTCCATCCGCACGTTCCCGTACGGATACCTTGTTAC
>CAYIGX010000049.1:0-4263 GCA_964363095.1 uncultured Candidatus Saccharibacteria bacterium | reverse complement strand
AAATTACTTTCGGCTTTAAAATTAAATATCAAGAATTCCGCTCAAGACGGCCGCTTTAGTATCGCCGCCGGAGACACCACTTATGATATTCGTGTCTCGATTTTGCCGACTAATTATGGTGAGTCGGCTGTGTTGCGACTTCTGCCTCAAAAAGGCAAATTCCTGACTTTAAATCAGTTGGGCTTAATTGGACATAATGCCGAAATAGTGGAAACAGTCATCAAACAACCCAATGGCTTGATTCTCAACACGGGTCCCACGGGTTCTGGTAAAACTACTACCTTATATGCTATTTTAGATAAGATCAATACCCCGGATAAAAAAATTATTACTATTGAAGATCCGATCGAATACAAATTATCTGGCATTACTCAAAGCCAAGTTAATCCAGACGAGAATTATACTTTCGCTAATGGCTTAAAGGCAATCTTACGCCAAGACCCGGATGTAATTCTGGTGGGAGAAATTCGCGATAAGGATACGGCCGCCATCGCTATTAACGCTTCACTAACTGGCCATTTGGTTTTATCCACCCTGCATACCAATGATGCCGCCGGGGCCATTCCCCGACTGGCTGATTTAGGCCTCAAACCGGATTACTTTATCGAAGCGATTTTAGCGGTGATTGCCCAGCGTTTAGTTCGTAAAGTTTGCTCTGCCTGTGCCGAAGAATATGCTCCCGCTGGGGCCGAGTTGCAAGAAATTACCGCCGAGATGAATAATCTACCCAAAGATATTGAAAGACCCGCTATTCCTACCCAACTCAAACGCTATAATCCGGAAAAATCAAAAAATTGTACAGTATGCGGCGGCTTGGGCTACAAGGGTATGTTAGGAATTTTCGAAATTCTGCAAACTAATGATGAAATTATCAAAGCGGTGCTCTCTGGTACAACTATTGGTGAAATTAAACGGTTAGCCATGGCTAATGGAATGATTACCCTAAAGCAGGATGGTATTTTGAAGGTGTTGGATGGCATCACTACTATGGAAGAGATCAACCGCGTTACCGGCGCCTCCGAAGAATAACCAAATTATCTATTTGTCATCCTTAATTTGCAAGTAGTTACATCATCAACCCCGCTTCTCCCCTTACAGAGGGGAGATTGTGAGGGGAGTGTACAATTTAAACTCCCTCCTCCCCCATGTACCACGTTGGGTAACATGGCGCCGCTAACCCTTCCTCTGGCAGGAGGGGAATTACATACATCAACCTATCCGCATTTCAAAAATATTGCGGAGGATGGTTCGACAATTTATGGGTTTTGTGGTATAATTTAAATTGGGATGGGAGGTGAAAAGGTGTCGCGCCTTAAACCTCTTTTTTATGCCCAAACTAACTAATATTTTGATTGCTGTCTTAGTTCTCGGAATCGCTTATGCCGAGTTATTGCCAAATCTAAATTCCACCACTTCGCAGGCCTTTTCTGCGGAAGAAGCTACTCCTACCAAAAGTGAATTATTGTTAGCTTTTTTTGATCCGGCCAATAAGACAGATGTGGCGATCGTCGCGCCCGCCAACAGCGTGATTTTTGTGAACGATATTTCGGATGTCCCCGGTAAACTAATTGCTGTCGCGGCCAGTGCTCCTGCCCCTTTGATTGTGGATTACACTACTGCCACCGCTCCTCTGCCAGTTTCCCCTACTACTAATGAAGTCCCGGCCGCTATTATTTACACTCCGGCTGTGCCCGTAACTGACCAACCATTTGTGGGTGATGTGATACCCCCCTATGGCACTCCCTTATTTAATGCCTATGCCAATGGGGGCCGGGCTTGGTATCAAGAAAATGATAATGTCGTGGTGATTTTCCCTGATACCGAAACTTTTCAAAGCTTCAAGCGTTCGACCGGACAACAAACCACTTGGTTACAAGACCGCTTAAGTTACGAGCCGATCAATTCTCCGGGGGCACTCGATAATTATGTAAATAATTATCACGGCGAAATTGTCGCCGAGACCAATGATTGGGTGTTAATGAAATTCCCGTCAGGCGGATTTTTGAAGATCGCTAAAACAACTAGCTCAGATGCGCGGCCATTTCTCTCCCAACAATAACCCGGATTTAGGATACAAATTTTGCCAAACTGCCTCGCTCACGAACGGCACGAACGGGTGCAACATCACGAGACAGTTTTTTAGAATATAGTGGAGCGCAGCTTCGGCTGACTGGTCGGTTTTAAGTCGGGTTTTGGCTGACTCAATATATTTGTCACAAAATTGATGCCAAAAATATTCATATAGCGTTTCCCCGGCTTGGGCAAACCGATATTTATCCATATGAATCGTTACTTCTGTGATAGTTTTGTGGAATTCTTGGATAATAGCTGTGTCTTCTGGATTAAGTTTATCTGGATTTAAATCAATCATTTCTCCCGCGCTCATTTGAATGAATCTGGCGGCATTCCAAATCTTATTGGCAAAATTCCGATAACCCCTAATCTTTTCTTCAGAAACTATACTATCGTTCCCGGGCGCCATCCCAGCGAGCAACCCCAACCGCAATGCATCAGCCCCATATTTTTCTACCATTTCCAACGGGTCTACCACATTACCTTTAGAGCGAGAAATCTTTACTCCATTTTTATCCCGCACCAAACCATTGAAATAAATGTATTCGAACGGAATTTTCCCGGTACAATAAATACCCATCATAATCATCCGGGCCACCCAGAAAAAGATAATATCATAGGCAGTTTCCATCATGGTGGTGGGATAGAAATATTTAAAATCAGCGGTTTCCCGGGGCCATCCCAGTGTGGTAAACGGCCAGAGACCAGAAGAAAACCAGGTATCTAAAGTGTCTTCGTCTTGCCTGACCTTGCCCCCACATTCCTGACATTTGTCTATTGGGTCAATACTGACGACAAAATGTTCAGGATTATTCTCACAATAATAAACTGGGATGCGATGCCCCCACCAGAGCTGACGACTCACATTCCAATCATGAATGTTTTCCATCCAATTCATATAAACTTTCTGGAAATGCTCGGGAATGAATTTAATCTCCCCTGTTTCGGCAACGCGGATGGCCGGGTCAGCCAGGGACTTGATTTTGACAAACCATTGTTTAGATAAAAGCGGCTCTAATGTAGATTTACACCGCTCACAAATACTAACAGCATTCTGATAGGGCTCTATTGTTTCGATTAATCCCAGCTTTTGCAATTCCTCAACGATGGCTGCGGCGGCGGCTCTGGTTTTCAGGCCTTCGAATTTACCAGCAGCTGCAGTCATTTTTAAGTCAGGTCCGATCACAGAAATTATCGGTAAATTATGCCGCTTACCCACTTCGAAATCATTCAGATCGTGAGCCGGGGTAATTTTAACTGCCCCGGTGCCAAATTCGCTATCAACATAATCATCCGCAATAATTGGAATTTCGCGTTCCATCAACGGCAGAATGGCGATTTTGCCGACCATGTTTTTAAATCTTTTGTCTTCGGGATTAACCGCTACTGCGGTATCTCCTAGCATAGTTTCGGGGCGCGTGGTCGCGACAATAATATATTTCCCAGCTTCATCTTTAATTGGATATTTAATATAGGTTAACTGACCAGCACTATCTTTGTGGTCAACCTCTAAATCGGACAAAAATGTTTCACAGCGCGGGCACCAATTAATTACCCTTTCCCCTCGATACAACAGCCCGTCATCATACATTTTTTTAAAGGTATAGCGGACAGCGTAACTCACATCTTCGTCTAAAGTAAATTTCTTGCGCGTCCAATCACAACTCGCCCCCAACCTGCGTAATTGATTTTCCATCATCTCGCGATTGGTATTAATGTGTGCCCCTAATTGTTTGACAAATTCTTCGCGCCCTAAATCGTATTTAGTTAGACCTTGTTCTTCTTTTAAAATATTTTCAAAGAAAATTTGGCTGGCTAAAGCGGCGTGATCTGCTCCCGGAAGCCACAAAGTGGGCTCCCCTTTCAGGCGATGATAGCGCACCATAATATCCTCAATCGCCACAAATAAAGCATGCCCAATGTGTAGCTGATCATAAGCATTCGGAGGTGGCATGATAATGGTATAAGGTTTTTTGTCTGAATCAATTTCAGGAGTAAACAAACCTGACTGCTCCCATTTCTGATAGAGCTCTGGCTCGACTTTTTGATGCTCAAAAATTTTAGGAATTTCCTTAGTCATGTGCGGTTAATACGCTGTTGGTTTTAACTTTTACATTATACCAGAGGTTATTTTTAGCCCCCTGCAAAAAATAAGCCGCCAGAGCCACCATCGCCGCATTATCCATGCAA
>CAYIGX010000048.1:0-4281 GCA_964363095.1 uncultured Candidatus Saccharibacteria bacterium | reverse complement strand
TTGTGGATGACGAAAAAACCGAACCGATGCCAGCGATTGCGATTGACGAGCCCATCTTGTCTTTGTATATGTTTGTAAATACTTCTCCGTTCGCGGGTAAATCGGGCAAGTTCCTGACTTCGCGCAAAATTAAAGAAAGATTAGAAAAAGAATTACAAGTGAATGTCGGACTGAAAGTAGATTTTATGGATGCCAAATTCAAAGTGAGTGGTCGAGGCGAATTGCACTTAGCGGTTCTGATCGAAAATATGCGCCGCGAAGGATTTGAGCTGGCCGTCTCGCAACCCGAGGTAATTTTTAAGGAAGAAGATGGCCATAAACTCGAACCATTCGAAGAAGTATCGGTGCTGGTTCCGGAAGAATTTTCGGGAGTTGTGATCGAAAAACTTAGCAAAAGAAAGGGCGCGATGACCAATATGGGGATGGAAAACGGTGAAATTCGGATGTTATTTGATGTGCCAACGCGCGGCCTACTGGGTTATCGCAACGAATTTGTTGTGGACACTAAAGGCAAAGGCATTCTGACTTCTATGTTCTTGGATTTTCGACCATATGTCGGGAATATTATTAAAACCGAATTGGGTTCGATGACCTCAATGGTTACAGGCAAAGCTTTAGGGTATGCGTTGAATAATTTACAAGAACGCGGAACTTTATATATCAAACCGGGGACAGAGGTGTACGAGGGCATGGTAATTGGCAATACCGCCAAGGGGGTAGATATGCCAGTTAATCCGATTAAGGGTAAACAATTAACCAACACGCGGGCCTCGGGGACAGACGAAGCTATCCGGTGCACTCCGCCGATGGAACTAACACTCGAGAAAGCCATTGGCTTAATGCGCGATGACGAGTTTTTAGAAGTTACCCCCACCGATATTCGCCTGCGCAAACAATATCTCACCGAATTAGATCGCAAAAAACACCTCCGCGAGAAGTAATTATCAGGGCTGGGAGCGGATAATCATTGACAAAAGGATATTTTTGTAGTACACTAAAATTATTGACATAGCCACACAAGACACCTGACCAAAACTAAATTGGCAGGAAACAGTAGTGGCAAAGAGAGGAGCTACCTGATGGGTAACAACAACGATCAGCGTACTTCTGAAACAGTTGAGTCAGTAAGCGAAGGTCAGGCTGACCTGCTGGTGCTGGCCACGAAAAATTACCCCGGCGGTAAGGAAAAGCTGGAGCTGGCCAAGGGTCACCCAGATTTCCGTAAGGGAATCTGGGACACTCTGGATCGACTCGCAGCTGATCAAGCCCTGCGCCTGCCGTTGATGCAGCGACCGGCCTGGAAATCTGTGAAGCTCGGTATTCAGCCCAATGCTGACGGTTACCGTTCCGCTCTGAAAGATAACGGATTTCATCTTTGCGACTGGGCCAACGACATTATGGGTAAGTCTGCCTTCACGGTAAGCGACCAACCCATAAGTGTTGATCTGGTGCTGGTCACCGTGACTGAACTCGGTTTCCCCAAAGGGACTACGCGTGCCAAGATCTATGAGCGTGCACTTGAGCTTGGTTTCAAGCTCTGTCCTCCTGAGGTCGGACCGTCCTTGCGTCTCCAGTATCCGGATCAGCCCAACGGCGAATGGTTGCTTATCGGAATGGAACCCATTGCGGATGCCGATGGCGGTCTGGGCGTGTTCCGTGTTGGGCACGACGACAACGGCCGTTGGCTCGGCAGCGGCTGGGACTATCCCGACAGCCTCTGGGATGGCAGCTACCGTTGGCTGTTCGTCCGTGGCAAGTAGTTTTGCGCTTTGCGCTTTGGGTTTTGGTCCTCTTGGACCCTTTGAACTTGATTTTTACCCCTGTTCGCCAGAACAGGGGTTGTTTGTATATGGTAAGCCATAAAGTTTTTCTAAATACTCATCTAGAGAATAATTGGCTTCTATGGCATAGAAACACTTGGATATAAGTGGTTTTCGTGCTATGCTTTTAATAAATGGTGGTGCCTTTAATTTCAGGCAAATCCAACCACCTAGCACCCTGAAAAGGTGTATCGAGGAGCTATCTGATGCCAGATCAGCGTACTTCTGTTAGTGACGGCCTAGCCAGAGAGTTAGGTCGTATGGTCGAGGATGCCGCCAGAAACTATCGTGGTGGCACAAAAAAAGCGAATCTCGCCAAAGGTCACCCCAACTTTGTCGAAAGGACTTATGAGTTGTGGGATAACTTGGCTGCCGAACAGGCCCTCCGTTTGCCGATCATCGAGCGACCGGCATGGAAGACCATCAAACTTGGTGTTCATGAGAACGCCGATTCCTACCGCCAGGCACTCAAGAAAGCAGGATATGAAATTGGGCGCCGGGCGAATGACATGATGGGTCATCCCAATTTCAAAATCGTCGCTAAATCGGTGGATGTCGAATTGGTTGTTGTAACCGTGGCTGAACTCGGTTTTACTGACGGCGCCACCCGAAAAGACATTTACGAGAAGGCTCTGTCTCTGGGGTTTCAGCTCTGTCCTCCTGAGGTCGGACCGTCCTTGCGTCTCCAGTATCCGGATCAGCCCAACGGCGAATGGTTGCTTATCGGAATGGAACCCATCGCGGATTCCGGTGGCGCTCTGTTCGTGTTCTACGTTGAGCACGACGACTACGGCCGTTGGCTCTACGGCCACTATGGCTACCCCGGCTATGTGTGGCGTGGCAGCAGCCGCTGGTTGTTCGTCCGTGGCAAGTAACTTCTTGCTTGGCGCTTTGTTCTTTGGTTGTTGATTCTTTTGGATCCTTTGAACTTGATTTTTACCCCTGTTCTTGCGAACAGGGGTTGTTTGTATATGCTAAAATAAATTTGGAATCAGGCAAATAAGGTCAGTGATTAAGGTTGCTGACGGCCGAACCGAAAACGACCGCAAAAAGCATCTTCGCGAAAAGTAGGTCTCAAATCTTGGTATAATCTAAATAGATATAACAGGTTAATTTTTCAATACCATGAAGGGATATGTAGAAGATATTGGGCAGGCGACCGAAAATAATCCTAATTTTCGAGAGGTATTGTACACCGGGAAATATAGCCAGTTGGTGCTGATGAGTTTACAACCCGGGGAAGAAATCGGGTCCGAAGTGCACCCGGATGTAGACCAATTTTTCCGGTTCGAAAAAGGTGCCGGGCAAGTGATAATTGATGGAGTTACTCACGCCATTGCGGCAGAATTTGCCGTGGTAGTGCCCGCTGGGGCTGAACACAATGTGATTAATACCGGAGGGGAAGAACTGAAACTCTATACGATTTACAGCCCGGCCGAACATCAAGACGGGGTAGTTCGGGCCACCAAAGCCGAAGCGCTAGCCCAGGAAGAACATTTTGACGGCAAAACTACCGAATAATAATTATTTGCCGGGTGATTGGTAGGGAATAAACCTATTAGTTTAGGCGACTTTTTCTAGAACATAGATTTCATTGCCGGGCTTGAGACCGACAGCAAATTCTGTTATACCACCATGTAGTTCAAACAGGGGATTTTTTGATAAATCTTTCAGTGCTTTGTTTAAGGGAATCATAATTTTACTTTGGAGTTCATTCCTATCGGTGGCATAGGTAGAACGGGGCAACTCATTATTCCTAATTTTGTGGCTGGGTTTATTCAGCAATGATTCAATAATCTCCATAGTGGCCGAAGTCGATTTCAGCTCTTTAGAGGTTAATTTTTTACCGCCGATATAAATCCTTTGTTCAATTTTATCTAATAAAATTGGAGCATTGACTTTGACTTGCTCGTATTCTTTTTCGGAAATTAAGGTTTGGCGCACTTCTCCTTTGGGGTTTAAGTGGGCTATCCGATAAGCATTAGCGGATATCCAAGGAGAATAAAGTTTATTTTGCAAATCTTGTTCGATTTTGACGCCCTTGAATTCCAAACCATCCTTCCATGATGTGTAATCTAAATATATCGGTTTGCTGGGGTCCATCTGTTTAAGGTGATCAACCATGCCATTGACCTTATCGCGCATTTCATTAAAGGGAGTAATGAAGATAATATCGCCGCTTTGGCCACCGCCGGTTAATTTAACCCCGGCAGCCATACGACAATGTTTAAGCGAGTAATCATGCATAGCAACTACCACTCGCTGTGTCCAAGCGGTTGCTAAGTTCATTAATCTTAATCCATGATGGTGTTTTCGCACAGCTCGTGATAACCGCAGCAAATTATCATCACTATCAGATTCAAAAATCCGCCGCAGAGCATAAAAGATTTCCAGAGAAATGGTGAACATTGCATTTAAATAATTGAACCACAGTATATTTTCCATTGAAATATTGCACAAA
>CAYIGX010000047.1:0-4287 GCA_964363095.1 uncultured Candidatus Saccharibacteria bacterium | reverse complement strand
GGCAGAGAAAATCCCAAGTAGGAGAGCAGTCCTGGAAAGAGATTATCAAATACGCTTACTTGTCATCCATTGATAATCTGTGGATTGATCACCTGGATGCTATTGACGACTTGCGCGAAGGCATTGGCCTGCGCGGTTACGGCCAAAGAGATCCCCTAGTGGAATACAAAGGCGAGGCCTTTTCCATGTTTGAAAGGTTGATGCTCCAAATAGAGACCGAATTTGCGAAGCGACTATTTAGAATCCAACTCGGTCAACAACCCGTCTCCCCCGTCGCCC
The DNA here is from genome assembly GCA_964363095.1 of uncultured Candidatus Saccharibacteria bacterium. Lineage (GTDB taxonomy): Bacteria > Patescibacteriota > Kazan-3B-28 > Kazan-3B-28 > UBA10110 > UBA10110. The sequence goes on along the minus strand of CAYIGX010000047.1, from coordinate 4,008 downwards.
ATGCTGTAGAAATAAAACCTGAAATGTCTGCATTACAAACTGCTGCGTCCCAAGAACAAAGCATAACTCATGATTCCGCCGCCGCCGATCCTTTCCTCTCCGCCATGGCCGGACTGCAAAAAGCTGGTGCTATAAATCCTGCCAAAAAGCTAGGCAGAAATGATCCTTGTCCTTGTGGGTCCGGCAAGAAATGGAAACGGTGCCATTATCCCAATATTCCCTAGCGACCTTTATGACTGACAAAAACAACAAGTTACCCCAATACACCACCCTCCTGCCGATTCTTTTCGTAAAAGACCTACAAACAGAGAAAGAATTTTACCTCAAATTAGGATTTGAAATATCCTACGAAGATTTCTCCGAGCTTCCAAATTTCATCGCCATAAAGTACGGCGACTGTATCGAATTTGGATTGGAAAAAAGGGATGAGTTCCACGCCTCCAAAGCAGGACAAGTGCTGGTGTGGCAAATTGGAGTTGATGATATAAACAAGGTGCTGAAAATCTGCCAAGATTCAGGTTTTCCCATATTCCAACCTCTCCAAACGCACAATTACAAATCTTTCAGTAACCAAGATTTGATAATTAAAACTCCAAATGGCTACCTAGTTACATTTGAGAGCTAATTAAGCGACCGGGGAGGGACAAGCGAAAAATGCCACTGGCCAAACCAACATGCCCAAATACCCTTCTAAAATAATCAACTATCTCAGCAGAATTGTTACTCTAACATGGATCAAACTAGATAACGAATCCGATTTAAATAACTATTCTCCAATAACCCAAGCGTACGGAATATTATTTAATGCCAAGGGTGAGATATTGATTTTAGATCAAACTGGTGATGGAAAATGGACGCTTCCTGGTGGAACCGTCGAAGAGGGTGAAAATCCTGTGCAAACCCTAAAACGCGAAATTAAAGAAGAGGCAGATGCAGTGGTAAAAAATATAAAATTGCTCGGGGTTCAAAAAGTTGAGGATCCCCAAAACAAAAATCCTGAACATAGACTTCACTACCAAGCTAGGTTTATTGCTAAAATCTCAAAATTATTAACGCGAACCATTGACCCCGCTAAAGGCAGAATTCACCAACGTAAGTTTGTATCTCCCAAAAAAATCAATAACTTTATAAAATGGGGAAATACCGGCAAGGCGATTTTTACTGACGCAGTTAAAAATAACTTAATCCTAACAATGGTATAATTTTTTCCATGAGAAAGAATCTCAAAAGAAACTATTTAAAATTTCAAAAGGGATCTAAGGGACAAAAAACGGTTCTGGGTTTTTTGCACTCTTTTATGCCTGAGATAATTTTTCGTACCACAAAACTAGAAGGCGAACCAGTAACCAGGAAAATGGTTAAATCCATATTTGGATGAAAAATCATCAACCAAACTACAGGCTAAAAAGTGGTAAAATAAGGGTATGTGGAATTGGTCAGTCGACGAAAAGTCGTTTAAAAAACGTGATCCCCGGGGATATCGGTTGTGGCAGCTGACCCAGCTCATCAATTACGGCTTGGAAGAGGGAGAAAAGCTGGATGAGGAGGAAGTTAAAACCGCGTGGCCGCAGATCAAAGACCAACTAGATCCTTATAAAGCCAGAGCCTTGGAGTATTTATTATGGGAAAAACAACACTCTCTCCCAAACAATCTCACTTTTTGGAACTGGTCGCCAGTGAACCGGCCATAGTCAGGAAGTATTACTTTACTGGCGGCACAGCCCTGGCCGAGTTTCATTTGCATCATCGCAAATCTGAAGACATAGACTTATTTTGCGAAACCGATGAGGTAAACCCCGTCGTGATAGAAGCTTTTTTGAAAAAAACATCTCCGAAACTTGGTGTAACCAGAATCAAAAAAAATCAAATGTTGGGCTTAGTTAGCTATAAGCTGGTTTACAATGATGGCGAAGAACTAAAAGTAGACTTTAACTACTATCCTTTTCTTCGGATATTAAGAGGAAAAAAGTATAAAAATCTGGAAGTGGACAGTCTGCAGGATATCGCTGCCAACAAAATGCACACTATTTTCATGAAGCCCAGATCTAGGGACTTTATCGATTTATACTTTATTTTAAAAGTCGCCAAATACGATTTGAATGGGGTAATCTTAGATGCCAAAGCCAAGTTTGACTGGCACATCGACCCAATCGGATTATCCAGCCAATTTATGAAGGTTGGAGAAGTAGGGGACTTACCAAAAATGCTTGTGCCATTTAATCAACATGAGATGGAGGAATTTTTTCTTGGGTTGGCAAAAGAGTTGAAAAAAGAAATTTTCCAGTAGTTGTGTTATACTGGATACACAGATTTGAACTAACAAGTCTGTTTAAATCTGATTTGTATTTAAAACAAGCAAGATAAAGATACCCCAAAGGTTTGTTTAACTTCGTATCTTACTTCTTTGGTTTTACGTAAACATTCTCATTTAGGCAGATTTGTTGGTTTAAACCTAGACTCGCTATGAAATACCGCAATTACCGTAATCCCCGGCAAAACCGCCCTTTTGGCCAAAAAGTCAGGTCATTTGACCCATCCAGCCTAGTTAAACAGGCTCAAGTCCCCAGCCCGGTGATCTCAGACATCTATATTGCCAAGTTCTCTTTCTCTGATTTTGCCGCCGGACCCCAATTGCTGGCCAATATTCAAGCTCGGGGATACGTCACGCCTACCCCCATCCAAGACCAGTGCGTTCCGGTCCTCTTGTCAGGAAGTGACGTGGTGGGAATGGCCAATACCGGTACCGGTAAGACCGCCGCCTTTCTGATTCCTTTTATTCACAAGGTCCTGGTAAACAAGTCTCAACGGGTCCTTGTCGTCGCTCCCACCCGAGAGCTAGCCGGGCAAATAGAACAGGAGTTTAAATTGTTTGCCCGATCTTTGAACTTATCCTCTGCCTTGTGTATTGGTGGGGTAGGCATGGTCAGACAAATCCGCGAGTTGTCCCGAAATCCTCACTTTGTAGTGGGCACACCCGGTAGGTTAAAGGATTTAGAAAAACGGGGCAATATTCACTTTTCCTTATTTAACAATGTAGTTTTGGATGAGGTGGATCGCATGCTGGATATGGGATTTGTACACGATGTCAGCTATATTGTTTCTAAATTAGCCACTAACCGCCAATCAGCTTTTTTTTCAGCCACTATTCCCGATTCTGTTAAAAGAATCATGAATGACTTTCTCAAAAATCCGGTTACCATTTCGGTCAAATCCAGTGACAACTTAGACAACGTATCTCAAAGTATTATCAAAACCTATGGCAAAACCAAAATAGACGTTTTACATGACTTATTAATCCAAAAAGGATTTGATAAAGTGTTAGTCTTTGGCCGCACTAAATGGGGACTGGAAAAACTGGCCCGGGATTTAAACGTGCGGGGATTTAGAGTGGTGACCATTCACGGCAACAAAAGCCAAAGTCAAAGACAATATTCTCTGGATCAATTTAAAGGCAATCGGGTTAAAGTGCTCTTGGCTACCGATGTGGCTTCCCGAGGGCTGGATATTGATAGCATCACTCATGTTATCAACTACGACCTGCCCGAATCATATGAAGACTACATTCACCGTATTGGCCGGACTGGTCGAGCCGACAAAAAAGGCATTGCCCTGACCTTAGTTGATAAATAGTTGAAAATACCTGTACAATAAACTTATGCTTGCCAGAAAGAAAAAGGTGGAAGGACCAAAAGCCGAGCCGGAAGCCGTTACTCTAGCTCCCATACTTCCGCCCGCGATGCCAGAGTCCCCGCCAGTCGAAAAGCCCATCCTTATCGCTGAAGCGGAACCGGAATCCCAAGCGTCTCCGATACCAGAAACTCTGCCGGAGCCAGTCAAGCCGCAGCCGGAGCCGGCGACGATCCCCTCAGCAGATATGTTTGGGCCCCTGCCTAGCGAGCCTGAGAAAGGCTCCAAAAAACTATTCTGGATCATAATTGGTATCTTTGCTCTGTTAGGAGTAGTGGCGGGGGGGATAGGGATTTATTTGCAAAACCGGCCTCACCCCAC
>CAYIGX010000046.1:0-4347 GCA_964363095.1 uncultured Candidatus Saccharibacteria bacterium | reverse complement strand
CGGATCGAATTAACCCCAGAGTTTGCGAGAGTACGAGTGGGTGAAACCAAACAATTTACTGCCACAGCGTTTGACCAAAATGGTCAGGTGATTTCTAGGGGAGTTGCGTGGCAATGGAATACTAAAGCTGTAGCCGGCCAAGTTGATCAAAATGGCTTATTTACGGCGGGTTCAGCCCCAGGAAATTACACAAATTCAGTCGCTGTATCAGGTAGTTATAATAACGGCATAACTAAATTTGATTATTCTAATGTCGAGGTTTATCAAATTTATCAAACTCCCGTCTTAAGTTCAATCGTAATTAATCCGACTTACACCACTTTAGAAACCGGTCATCCTCAACAATTCAGTGCCACGGCTTATGACCAATTTGGTCAAGTTATTTCGGCTGATTTGAGTTGGGCAGTAGTTAATGGTGGTGGCAACATCAATCAATCGGGTTGGTTTGTGGCCAACTATCAAGTGGGAACTTACACCAATACTGTGCGGGTGACTGCCAGCAAAAATGGTATTACTCGGTCGGCTTATGCCACAGTGGTGATCAATCAGTTGATTAACCAAGCAGTGTTAGACCGGGTCGAAATTACTCCCAGTTATGCCAATATTCTGGTTAATCAGCAAACCGACTTTAACGCGCAGGCCTACGATATTAACAACACAGCGCTATATAGCGGTGTCAGTTATTATTGGTCGGTAATTTCTGGCCCCGGTTCGATTAATCAAAATGGTTTATTCAGCGCTACGAGCGGAATTGGTACAGCGACTGTGCAAGTTCGGGCTAATCACGGTGGAGTTGATCGCTATGCCTTAGCTACGGTTTATATTTCCGAAAACGGCGATTACGATAACGACGAAATCAGCTATGTCCGGATTACTCCTTCCACCGCTTACCTGAACGCTGGTTCTGCCATCGATTTCGATGCGCAGGCCTACGATTACGATGGTCATGCTGTCTCAGCCAGCTACGCTTGGGATTTGATGAGCAGTATCGGGACGCTTGATCAAAACGGTTACTTTGTATCCAACAGCAATATTGGGACATATACTGATGCCGTTAGGGTGAGGGCTTATCGCAACGGAATTGAACGCAACGATTATGCCGATGTGGTAATCTCATCCGTGAATAACAACTACGGCATCAGCGCTACTCTAAGCGCTAGTGACGAAAACGGTGGGACGGCTGTTGAAAATGATGTAATTGTGTACACCTTGCAATTAACCAATAATCGCAATAACACAATTACTAATGTGAATGCCACCTTTGACGTGCCTACTTACACTCGGTTTATTTCGGTCTCTTCGGCTGATGGCGCCCCCACTATTTCTGGGAGCACTGTCCGCTGGAATCTGGGCACCCTCTACGGGAGCTCGACCAAAACTTTGACCATCCGGGTAGTAGTGAAGGAATCCGTACCCGGTAATGCGGTCATTCGGGGCAAGGCCTATGTCTGGGCTTCCGAAGTTAATGGTTTCTGGGTTTATGCCAACGATATCTATGTAGCCGGCACAGGTACGGCCGAAGATAACGATATTCCTTTGACTGATACTGGCGCCATGGATTGGTTTATCGCTGGAGCCGGCTCGTTGATTGCGACAATTCTGTCTAAGAAATTCTGGTTGCGCAGTATCCTGTAAAATGCGTCGTCATTCTGGCTTGCGTCAGAACCCTCCATCTTGTCCGCCGTAGCTCGGAGAGCGAAGGCGGAAGCTCAGAGAGCGACGGCTGGGTCCAGAATCGTATAAATCATTATTAACAATTCACAATAAAATCTCTCGCAAGAGAGGTTTTATTGATAGAATGAATATATGAAAGAAATAAAATTATCTGTGGAAGAAGCGGTGGACCAATTGGCCAGATTGCAGAGGTATCTTTGACCCCGCGGGTCTTTTAACGCGCAACCAAAAGATAGAAACATTAATGAGTGAACCGGCATTTTGGCAAGATCAACAGAAAGCCAAAATGCTGACTATTGAATTTGAGAAAAATAAAAAAATTATCGACGAGATAGATGATCTAGATAGCGAACTAGAAACCATCGCCGCTATTATGAAAGACGAAGATTTTGCCAGTACCGACGAAACGGCGGTAATTATGTTAGAAAAAATTCAAAAGCGGCTAGATGTCTTAGAAATCGAAACCGTGCTCAATAAACAATACGATCGCAAAGATGCCTATCTATTCTTGCATAGCGGTACCGGGGGAGTTGATGCGGCCGATTGGACCGAGATGCTCCTTCGGATGTATTTAAAATATGCCGTTAGAAGAGGTTGGAAGACCACGCTGATTGATAAGACCGTTGGTGGGGAAGCAGGGATTAAAAGTGCCACCATCAAGGTCGAAGGGGATTTGGCTTATGGTCTTCTGAAGGCGGAAAAAGGAGTGCATCGGTTAATTCGGTTGTCGCCGTATAATGCGCAAAATCTTCGGCAAACCTCATTTGCGCTAATCGAGGTGATTCCGGATTTGGGCGAGATTTCCGAAATTGATATTCCGGAAAAGGATTTGCGCATCGATGTCTTTCATTCCTCCGGCAAAGGCGGCCAGTCGGTCAATACCACCGATTCGGCCGTGCGGATCACGCATTTGCCGACTAAAATTTCTGTTTCGTCTCAAAGCGAACGGTCGCAAACCCAAAACAAAGAAATTGCCCTGAAGATTCTGAAGCACAGGGTGTATCTGTTAAAACAACAGGAGCGAGATACCGAGGAGCGGGAACTGAAGGGGGCAGGGGAATCGGGCGACTTTGGGCATCAAATCAGGTCGTATGTATTGCATCCGTATCATCAAATCAAAGATCATCGCAGTGATTTTATCACCACGCAGGTAAAAGAGGTGTTAGAAGAGGGGAATCTGGACGAAATTATTAATAGCGTCATTTTGTTGAAACATTATAGTTCCGGAGAAAAAAATGATTTATAGATTCCTCTCCTTAATGAGGAGGGGCAAGCGGCGCCATGTATCGAATGGTACATGGGGGAGGTGGATAAATAATTGATCCACCCTACCCAACCTCCCCTCTGTAAGGGGAGGAGATTTAATAGAATGACGGACTGTCGTGTTAGTTCTATAATGAATGAGTTATGATTCAATTTAATCGCGTCACAAAACATTATGGGACGGTGCGAGCGCTGGATGGGGTGAGTTTTAGTATTCTGCCACGAGAATTTGTGAGTTTAGTGGGGCCTTCGGGGGCGGGTAAATCCACCGTTATCAGGTTGCTGACCTGCGAAGATTATCCCACCTTTGGCCAAGTGACGATCGATGGTAAGGACATCCATTTATTAAAAAAATCATATATTCCATATTATCGGCGGCAAATCGGGGTAGTTTATCAAGATTTTAAACTTCTGCCTGGGAAAACCGTGTTCGAAAATGTGGCATTTGCTCTGGAAGTAACTGGAGCGGCCGACGAAGTGATTAAAACTGAAACGAATAAGATTTTGGAACTGGTGGGGTTAAAGAGCAAAATGGAAAGTTTCCCCTATGAACTGTCGGGCGGGGAAGCCCAGCGGGTCGCGATTGCCCGGGCCTTGGTTCTGCACCCGCGCCTACTGATCGCCGATGAGCCCACCGGGAACTTAGACCCCCATAACGCTTGGGAAATCGCACAATTATTGATTAAAATCAATCGCTTAGGCACGACCGTAATTTTAGCGACTCATAACCGCGATATTGTCGACTCGATCGGCAAAAGAGTTATCTCACTTAAGAACGGTAAGTTAGTCAGCGACCGGCGACACGGCAAATATCGATTAAATTAAATTATGCAAATATTTTTACGCATTATTAAAACAGCGTGGCACGGCTTTTGGCGGAATGGTTGGTTAAGCTTAGTCGCTATTTTTATTATGATGCAGGTGTTGTTGCTGGTGGGGCTATTCATCTTAATTAATGTGGGTGTTAATCAAGTCATCCAAAAAGTTAATGACAGTATTGATGTGGCAATTTTCTTTAAAGATTATGTATCGGATAGCGATATCTTGGGGTTCAAAGATAAAATCACTACTATATCGGGAGTCAAGAGCGTTCAATTTGTCTCGCGGCAAGATGCGATGGAGCGTTATGTCAAAAGCGGGCGGCAAAATCCGGGCCTATTGGAAGCTATCGGCAATGATGCCAATTTTTTCCCGGCGAGCTTGGAGCTAAAAGTGGCGCAAACTAGCCAGATCGAAGAGGTGGAAGCCAAAGTGATGGGGCAAGATCAGAATAAGATCGTCAGTAATACCAGTTTGGATCGCAATAAAGACCTGATCAATAAATTGCGCCGTTTTAACTATCTTCTCGCTTGGGGAGATTTGGGCATCAGTTTGATTTTGATGATCATTGCGCTTCTGATTATTTTCAAC
>CAYIGX010000045.1:0-4403 GCA_964363095.1 uncultured Candidatus Saccharibacteria bacterium | reverse complement strand
AATATCCATACTTTGAATATAACATGATGAATTCCAGTCATGGAGCATATGGGCGCAGTAATGATAAAATATGCTTATAAATTATGAAAGGATAATTTGATGAGTCATTATTCTGATGATTTTGCTCTAAGATGGGCAGAGTTAACCCTAGCGGAACAGCTAGGAAATGTTGGGAGTGAAGTTAATAGAATGATCAGTTGGCGCCATAAAGATAAGGCCATCGCTAATAGGGCATTTGAAAGAATGCTGGAATTGATGGATCTTACTCTGGCCAATTTGCATAATAAATATCGTCTGAGAGAAATAGCCAGAGCCAGAGAGTTATTGGTAGGGAATTGGTTGGCGTCGGATTTAGAAGGCGATGTCGAATTAAGTCAGTTAAATAATTATTTTTTCCAGTTCGCGCTATTGTCTAAACTCAGAAGTTAGCTCCAGCCCGCCCGCAGTAGTTACAGTGTTTCTGGCGGACAAAGCGTTGCTGGCGGGCCAATCAGTACAAAGCATATTTAAATTAAAACTGGCAGAATGTTCTACCAGTTTTAATTATTATTTCTGGATCTTGGCGTCGGGTTGTAAAACTACCGAGGTATCAGAGAGAAATTCTTCATTTGAGTTATTCCTTTTTTTATCGTTACTGACGTAAGAGCACTTTCGTAATGCTTTAGTGACGCCTTAACGCTGTATGCGCCAACTAATATGTCGTTAATGGTATAGCCTCCAAACTGGTTGGTTATAGCTGTTCTACCGGTATTGCCAAGTGTTATCTTCGCACCTTGGAGCGCCGTACCATTTGCTGCATCATAGACATTACCACTTAGGTTGCCATATTCAGACTCTGGTGGTGGGGGTGGCGGAGGTGGCGGAGGTGATGGGGTGGTATCATTCACCGCCTTTAACGCATCCACAAGTCCGTAACCATACAAGTTATCAAATCCGGTGGCTCCCAAGTCAGTAGCTGTATTAGTTAAGCGGAATCGCAGATTATAGGGGCCAGTTAAACCGGAAGCAATAAGCAGGGCGGCAGTTCCTGCCACATGCGGGGAAGCCATCGATGTACCGCTACTGGAAATAACTCCTCCAGCAAGTTTATCAGATATAATGCCTGTACCCGGGGCAACAACATCTAAAGCAGGACCGGTCGAAGAAAAGTAAGGACGCACATTATAAAAATCAGTTGCTCCGACAGCAATCACAGAATCATATTTAGCCGGATAAGCTATATTGTCGCCAGTACCCCCTGAATTGCCACTATTACCAGCGGCGGCCACGAGAACAACTCCCGCTGCTGATGCATTATCAGAAGCAGTTTTGAGTGATTGCGAATTAGAACCACCGCCTAAACTCATGTTAACAACTTGCATGCCATTTGTGACGGACCACTGCAGACCGGCAATTATCCAACTATAGGTACCACTACCGGATGAGTTAAGAACTTTGACCCCATAAAGCGAAACCTGGGGGGCAACGCCGATTACATCAGTAAGGTTAGTTGCTGCGGCGACTGTCCCAGCCACATGCGTGCCGTGACCGTGGTCATCCATCGGATCGTTATCGTTGTTCACGAAATCCCATCCGCCCACATAGTTGGGAGCTAAATCAGGGTGGTTGTAGCCGATGCCAGTGTCCAGAATTGCCACCTTTACATTGTCGCCAGTCCAACCAAGAGGCCAGACCTGGGGGGCTTTTATTCTCGTGACACCCCAAGGGGTGCTTTCTGCTGTCGCTTGTGCTTCAAAATCCGGCTCAATATAGGCCACGCGAGGATTCCTGCTTAAAGCGTCTGCGGCTTGAGGTGAAACATTGATCGCCAAAGCAGGAATAATAGTGTAGGCGATGTCAACATTCCCACCTAAACTTTCCACTAAGTTTTTTTCTGACTGCCCGGGCTTGACTTTAAATCCGACGATATACTTATTATTACCGATGCCATTAGCTGAAGATTTTTGAATACCCATCACGGGGTTTGATGTTCCTCCGGCGAAAAATCCTAATGCGACAATGGCTATCAAAACCACCACCGCGATAATCAGGTTATTCTTTTTCATGCCGATGAATCTATTCTTGTTCATAGCGATAAAAAATAATTAATATAGTATACACTTGTTTTTATTATCAAGCATGATTGATTTTATAACAAGGTCGATTAAGCAATGGCTAGACAATGATTTAAACTATTCATCCTGTTGTAAGTTAAATCAATCAATTTTAGTGCGTTCGGAAGTGGATTTTCCGAATAATTAGGTGATATAGGAGATATCTGTTACTCTTGGTGGGCGTTATTAATAAATCAAAGGAGATTTGATGGAAGATCAAGCAACCGATTTGCCTAACGAGGGCGAAGCCGCCGAGCAAAAACCTTGCATGTGTGAAGAATGCAACTGCGACCCTTGTGAATGTAAGGAAGAGGCCGCGACTGAAGAGGCCACTCCGGCCATATCTGCAGAAGCAGAAGAGGGGACAGAAGAAAAGCCCACTGAAGAAGCTACCGAATAATCAGAAATAATTCTGTATATAATAAGTCGCCTGAAAAATGGCGGCTTTTTATGTATAATCTAACCATGGCATTTGATCCTCTGGAACAAATTTTAGTGGTGAGAGCCGATTGGGCAAAGCAATTTTGCCCAACTGGTTTTTCAGTCAATTTACATCCCGATTTTTTGGCGGAACTCCCTAAAAAAGCGCAATTTATGTTGCGGGAGATCGCCGAAAAAGATCCTAATTTTCGCCAGATTATTCCATATGTGTTAGTCCATTATGGCGATAAATATTTAGCCGCGACTCGCCATCAAACTCAAGGGGAAGTGCGGTTGCATGGCAAAATGAGCATCGGCATCGGTGGACATATTAATCCCGTAGATGGCGAGCTCGCAGATTTGTTAGATGCCGGATTACGCCGCGAATTAAGCGAAGAATTAAATATTGATAATCCACCGAGCTTGAATGACTTAAAATTAGTCGGAGTAATCTGCGATGATACTGACGAAGTAAGCCGGGTGCATTTGGGCGTGGTGATGCAATGGGAAGTGCATCAACCTATTGAGATTCGCGAAACAGACAAAATGCATGGAGAATATTTGACGTTAGATCAAATTGGTACGGCTAAAAATCGGCTCGAAAACTGGTCGCGCTTGGTCTATGATCATGTAACTATTGCCTTGACCGTATCGGGATAGGCCGATCAAAAGTAAATTAAGACCTGTCGGATAAAGTGCTAATATAATTTCAGCACCTTTTAACTATGCCTTGACTCTAAAGCTTCGGGTTGGACCGTACCAAATTTTTTGCCAATCAGTTGGAGTAGGTAATTGAGTGCCAGTTACTGTCCAAGTATAAGTTTTTTCTCCCGAAATGGGTTTAAGTAAATTGTAAATATTTTGAGTAACTACAAACTCAGATGTATTTCCAGGTAAGGGCAGGTAAAGGAATTTACCCCCGGGTAAATAATTGCCAATTTTAGCTATATATAGATTAGCGTTAGGTATATCGGACCAATCGAATTTTGTACCAACTATTACTTCAGTCGCATCAGGTGGGTTGATTAAGTCAGCGGCAGTTTTTTTGATAATAGTTCTAGATTCGGCTAGCGCCCAGTTGGCCGGATTGGTGTTAAGTCCTTCTGGCAAAACTGACCAAGTAAACGTACCGTCGGGGTAAGTTTCTACTCGGCTGGACTTAAGCGTAAAAGAAGTTTGTGGCCAGACCTTAATCCCGGACAGGGGAGTAAAAGGTTGGCCATTAAGTAGAGCTTTAATATAGAAAACCGGTGTGATGGGATTATCGGACGAATATTCCCATTGCATAGTAATGTCAGCAAATTGAAAAACAGTCCCATCAACCGGTGCCAATAAATTCAATTCGTCAAAAGTAGTCATAAAAATATCTTGATTGGGCACACCAGTGCCGTTATCACCATGGGCATAAGTCCAGACAATTTTATTGCGCACAATTTGCGGTTGCAGTTGATCGCCGGTCATAGGTTGATCAGGTGGAACAGCCGAGACAGCGTATTCTTGACCGTCGCGCAAATCGTACATATAAATATCTTTATTACCGGTCCACGGGCCGGTTGGGGCATCATTACGGGCGTCTTCCCAGACAATCTTGTTGTTATAAATCGTTCCCCATTGTTGATTGGTGGGATCGGTAGTAACTTGTTGGTTGCCATCTTCGGGTTTAGCGAGATCATACATATAAATGTCGAGGTTAGTGGAGCCGTTTCTCGCATCAGTCCAGACAATCCGGTTCTGATAAATACGAGGGGAATATTGGTCAGCTAGATCCATTGTAATTTGATCGCCATTAGGGTTGGGTTGAGCAAAATCGTACAAATAAATGTCTAAATCACCATTACGGTCGTCAGTCCAAACTATTTTTTCGTCTCCAGTGTCGGCATCATAATAATA
>CAYIGX010000044.1:0-4460 GCA_964363095.1 uncultured Candidatus Saccharibacteria bacterium | reverse complement strand
AAAGAATTGTTCTTCGTACAAATCAAGGAAAACAAGAAATCGGGCAATAAATACCTGATGTCCGTATTCCCGGGCGACTAAAATGTAAAAATCCCCGCCATGTGAGGTGTATAAACCTCGGCCGGGATCTTACATTTTTATTATATAATTCATTTCATTTTCTGTCAAGCTCACTAAACGAAACAGCGGTGAACTGGCCCCCTTTTAGACCTGCAATTTAGCACTCTATTTTGAAGGCGGCTTTAACTGGCCGTCTTTTCGTTTCATCTATTCACACCATTCAACACGAGAATCAGCGACCGCTGATTCTCGTGTTTGCTGTTTCTTCTTATCCCCATCGCACACTTTTAATTGTTCTTTCTTATCCCCCTCGCACCAATAATCGTTATGCAACCTAACCAGCTAAAGCTTAGCGAACTTCCCTTCAATTAAATCTACGTAGGGATAGATATCATACAGATGAGTTAGAAACTCGATTTCCTTGTGACAGGGATATTTATGTCTCCAAACACTGTTTTGAATCATTTCAAATCCTAAATCGACTAATTTTTGCCGAAAAATATCTCTTGCATATTTCTTCTTTTCTGGAATATCAAAAATTACCACTCTCCACCTTCCGTCCCAACGCAAAGGTATGTCTATCTCCATCTGCTCCAATTCAAATTCTAATACTTGTTTCTTGCCTTCTTTTGTTAAAACCAGCTTAGTTTTATTCCCTTCTTCTGCAAAACTAATCAATCCTTTTTCTTGTAAATCTTTGAATTTCTTACGAATATGGCTTGGTTGCAAGGTGCGTTTTTTATATTTTTTGAAAATTGGACTGAGCAACTGAAGAGCATTTGGAGCAAGAAGTGCTATGGTAATTACTCCACCAATCCCAGCTAAGGATATTAATATATCCCGCGCTAAATCCAGCTTTTCCTTTTGGTCTCTTTTCACATCATTATTATATCTAATTACATAACTAATTTACATAGAAAACAGCGGTCGCTGTTTTCTATGTCGCAACATACTATATATGAAATACACTAACCAAACAATGGCACCAGTCGACAAATTGCCGGACTAGGAATGATTATCCAGCTCGAGGTTGAGGAGTTTGTCGGCGAGATTTTGACTTATAATGTTGAGTGAGTTCTCGATAAATTATGGAGCTGGTCTGCTTAAGTAATCGCCAACGAGTCCTGTATTCTCGGTAAACTTTATCATATAAATCTTTGGAATGGACTTTACCAAAATAATGCCCGACCAATGTTCTCGGATGTTGGTTTTTGCTGCTCACTAAGTGCATAAATGCCAAGATATCTACTGCCGGATAATTATATAGTAACCCCGCCTCCATCGGACTCATTGTGCGACCATATTTTTTGATGAATTGATTAATCTGCGCATTAGCAGATACTTGTATCCACTTGATTAGTCCTTTTTTTGAATGTATATATGAATTCTCAAACCAAGACAAACCCAACTTATCCAACAGTTCGGCAATTTGTTTATTCATCTTAATTTTAAGTTCCCCCGTGAACCACAGGCAAAGCATTAAGCCCAGTAGTTCCCGTTTATCCGGCGCAGATAAAAAATCGGCTGTCTCGATGAGTCGCAGTTTTGTTTTGGTTAATACCGGCAACTCTAGCGGAGTTGTTGTGTCTTTAAGCAACCAATCGTAACGATGGTGTCTACCTGTTGGTAACATAAAATCAGGGGTATAATAATATGTCTACCTGTACTGTACATTATCGAAACCGAGATGGACATTATGGTGTGCAAAAAACCGAATTTGACACAGTAAAAATGGGCTCCTATAATGAGCCCGATGATAGGCCAAAACATCATCTTTGGTGAGGTTGCCTTAGGGGACTTGATGGACCCATCGATTTGGGTCCTCCAGCAAATACCTAGTCAATTCAGTTTGTCAGCAACCCATAGCCACATAGTAGTTAAAAAAGGATTTGCTTATCCAGAATTCTTTGTCACTAATCACCTTGATGGCAGTTTTTATTTTGGTTACAAGCAACCCAATTTAAATGTTGCACTTGGCAATGCATCATTAGATGATGAATATTTAATTGGTAAGATTGATCCCGAAAATCATACCATCTCCTTCCGTGCCGATGCCTTGCGCACTATGCCTCTCTTTTACACTATCGCCAATAATAAATTATATTTTTCCTCTAGCTTGACTGATTTGCTTATAGCCAGTTGCCATCCACTCCGGTTTAACCTGCCTGTGCTAGCCGAGTTCATCTTGTTAAGGGGTCGATATAACCGAGAGACAATCTTTGAGAATGTGTTTGTTCTGACCGATCGAGAATATCTCCAATGGGCTGGGAAAAAACTAACTAGCCAATTACCACCCCAAAGAGAACCTCTTGTTCGCCAGGAAACAGATGATGCTTCAGCAATTTCCGAATTCAGCCGTCTCTTGGGCCAGGCGACGTGCCGACACCTAACTAATCTGGGCCATATCGGTATCGGTGCGGAACTCTCCGGCGGATTAGATTCCTCTACTGTTGTCCAAGCCCTTGTCCAAGCAGGATGTAGAACTCTTTTGCCAGTTTTTACCAAACTCTTGCCCGGAGAACAAAGAGAAGACCAATGCAAAAGAATAACCGAGTTCTCCTATCATTTCGGCTGTCAACTTCATACAATCGAATTAGCCGACAAATACCCATTAGCTAACCTGCGAATGGAGACAATTGACCAAACACCTTTTGACCCGACTTTAGAGCCTTATCGTCTAGGAGTAATTGAAACATCTAATAAAGCCACAAAATGTGGGGTTAATGCTATATTTACTGGCATGGGAGGCGACGAACTACTGGAACATCATCATCTACAAGACACGGGTTTTCAGGGAAACCCAGAATTGGCGGCTAGACAACAAATAGAGATACCGAATTTTCTAAGCGATAGTATCAGAGAAGCATTCCTCGACTCAAACCATATAGCCACCCATCAACCAATCCCATTTTTCACTCATTCAATTATCCGAGCCCATCAGGTAAAAAATCCTTTTTTCTTGGAACAAGGAATATGGCCCATCTCCTTGCTGGCTGATTCTGAACTAGTGAATTTCTGTCGGCGGCTACCGATTCGCTTATTAAAAAGAAAAGCTCTGATCCGGCTTTATCAACAAAACACAAGGTTCCCAGAACCCATGTACACGACCACTCGCAAAGATTCTATGTATGCGTTGCATGAGATGGGTCTACGTGGATCTTTAGTTCCTTTAATAGGATACTTATTTCAAAACTCGCGGTTAGCAGAATTGGGTTTAGTTAATAAAGAAAAACTCCTTACAGCTTATCAAGTATATCTTAGAAGCCAGGGCCGAATCCGTGAATATTTTTATCAAATTATTACTTTAGAAATATTTTTAAGAAGTATGGAGAAACATGGACTCAAAGCAAACATCTCAACCGAGTCAGTCAGTTCAAAAGTTGTTAGCCAGCGAGGACGATAAATTAGATGGTTATGACGATGACGGTCATCGCGATCCATATGACGAGGATGATGACGATGATGAAGTAATAAGTTAAGTACTGCGGCGATCTAACTCCATGTTGAGGAGTTTGTCGGCGAGAGTGTTTTTGTCGCGGAAGATGTGTTTAAATTTAACAGAAGTAAATTGGCTGGCCAATTCTTCCACTTTGGCGACGAGTGGTTTTAGGTCTTTATTCTTTACTCGATATTCACCCGAGAGTTGTTTCACGATCAATTCGCTATCCATAAATACTTCGACAGCAGTTTCGGCTAATTTATGAGTATCTCCAACAATTTTTTGAATCCGCCCCAAGCCCAAGATTAACGCCTGATATTCGGCTTGATTATTGGTCGCCACCCCCAAATAATGGGCGAATTTATCCACCTCTTTTAATTTGGCATCATAAACCACCACCCCAGCCGCCGCCGGTCCCGGATTGCCCCGTGCTCCCCCATCTGTGTAGAGAATGTATTTAGTCATTGAATGAAAAAATCTTGTTAATTGATACTGGGTCTACCGCTACTTCGAAAATATCAGCTTTGTTTATCTTACCTGATGGCAAATCTAAAGCATAGTGCAATGGCAGGTCCAACAATGATTGTATTAAGAATATCAGCGAGTCAAAATGTGACACAAGCAGAATATTCTTATTGGGATATGCGGATAAATAAAAATTGAATGCCTCCACCACTCGTTTCTGGGTATCGTGCGGATTTTCTACCCCATCTTCACTCAACAGTTGTCGTCTCCAATATTCAGCTCTTTTTTGCTTACCAAATTCTGTCTTAGTAATTTTACCTTCCCAAGCATCAATGCCCAAATCTCGTAATCTAGAATCATCAATTATTTCGGGATGGCCACTATTGTTCTTAGTAACAATCTCACCAGTTTGGTGAGTTCTTTCTAATCCAGAGGTAATCACCATGTCTATCTGGAATTGATTCATAAATTTGCCAGCTTCTTCCGCTTGTCTAAT
>CAYIGX010000043.1:2392-4579 GCA_964363095.1 uncultured Candidatus Saccharibacteria bacterium | reverse complement strand
AAAGCCCCTAACTTAAGTTAAGGGCAAGGTGTCACCTGAATGAAAAAAGCTTGGCTCCCATCGGCAACAGACAAGGCCTCTTTTTGGGAACGCGCCCGCACAAATGTATGGCGCGTTGTCCGGCTAGAATAAACCAGCCATGCACCTGACCCAATATGTGGGCCAAGACGATATTCGAAAAAATACTTCGAGTATCTTTGACGAGCAATCTCCAGCGCTTTTTGGATTGCCTCATCTTGGTTTTTGCCCCTAACGCGCGGGGCAACAAAAGTTTTTATAAATTCCCCGTCCTCCGGATGATATCCCATAAAGAGAAATTTCACCCGGTAAAATACGGCCCCCGGTGCCGAAACATCCGGAAAAAGCAATTCCTGATCAGAATCATATCTTCTTCTAGGCACGATTGGTCTGACCTCCTTTTTCAATGTTCTAAAATCATTATAAACTATCACACCCACTCCTATATGTCAAGAATTTTCTTGACCAGAGGCGGTTTTTTTGATATAATAATAAATTAACCGAAATCCTCTATAAAACTAAAATAAAATGAAAATTCTCCGAAATATAGGAATAACTCTACTCACCACCAGTTTGCTCGTTGGCGGGTTCATTTTCTATACCAAAACCACCCATGCCCAGGAGTTACTTCCGGGCTATCAATATGAAATTGTCAGCCAAAGTCCTGACACTATCTTGGCAGCTGAGCAAGCTGGTTTATTGACAGCCACTATCCGCAACATCGGCAGTGAAAGCTGGCCAGTGGCGGAGCTCTATTTGAATAGTATTTATATTAATGGCACTCCTAACCGGGCCAGTTTCTTTGCCACTTCGGATTGGGCGAACACGGACAAAATATTAGCCGATGCTACCGGCAAAGAATTAGTGAAGCCCCGCGGCACTATTACTTTTTCTCTTCCCATTCAGGCCCCCACGCGTTCCGCACTTTACCAAGAAATGTTTAAGCCCTACATTGGTCAAATCCCCATCTCGGGTGCCACTATTAAATGGTTGCTTCAAGTCGGTAACGAATTGGATTATCAAGTAGTGAGCGGCAAACAAATTCGCATTTGGTTGGCAGATCAACGCTTGTGGATTATCGAAAATGGGGTAGTGATATTAGACACTCTCATTTCTAGCGGTAAAGCTGGTTACACTACTCCTAAGGGTAACTTCAAAATTCTTAACCATATAGATGTGGCTTATTCTAATAAATATAGTTTATGGACAGACAATTGGATGGCTTTGTACAATAAAACACAGGGCTACAAAGGATATGGTTTACATGCTCTGCCTTATTGGATAACCAAGCAAACCAAATATCCTAGTGGCACTATAGTGGATGGTCGTCTTTATCAAGACGGTAAGGTGTATGAAGATATCAACCACCTCGGCAAACCAGTATCTCATGGATGTGTTCGCTTAGGATTAATTGAGGCAAAAATATTGTATAATTGGGCGCCTAACGATACTCCGGTTATAATTTCATAAATCAATCACCTAAACAACGGCTCGGATCATTTTCTCGAGCTTGTCGGCGATTTTTTTATCGGCTTTTAAGAATTCTTTGACCGCTTCTTTGCCTTGGCCGATTTTATTGCCTTCGAATTCATACCAAGACCCCGACTTATCAACGAAGCCGCGACTTAACCCTAAATCGAGTAATTCACCCTCAAAGGAAATCCCTTGCGAGAACATTAGATCGAACTCGGCCTGCCGAAACGGGGGAGCGACTTTGTTTTTGACTACCTTCACCCGCACCCGGTTACCCACCGCTACTTCACCCACTTTAATCGATTCAATGCGCCGAATATCCAGTCGCACCGATGAGTAATATTTCAGAGCATTGCCCCCGGTGGTGGTTTCCGGGTTGCCAAACATCACCCCGATCTTCATGCGCAATTGATTAATAAAAATAACGGAAGTCCGCGATTTGCTTACATAAGCAGTGATCTTTCGAAGAGCTTGACTCATTAACCGGGCCTGTAGGCCCATATGCGAATCACCCATATCGCCTTCGATTTCGGCTCTAGGCACTAAGGCCGCCACCGAATCAATCACAATTACACCCACTGAATTAGACCTGATCAAGGCCTCGACAATATCCAGGGCTTGCTCGCCGGTATCCGGTTGAGAAATTAATAAGTTTTTTGTATCGACACCGATCCGACGGGCATATTCCGGGTCTAG
>CAYIGX010000043.1:0-2382 GCA_964363095.1 uncultured Candidatus Saccharibacteria bacterium | reverse complement strand
CGTCTCACCTCGTTTCTGGGCCTCCGCGATCATATGAAATGCGAGAGTGGTTTTACCAGACGACTCCGGCCCAAAAATCTCGATCACCCGGCCCTTGGGAATCCCGCCTACCCCTAAGGCCAAGTCCAAAGTCAGCGACCCGGTCGGCACTGTCTCCACTTCCACATGTTCAGCATCCCCTAAGCGCATCACGGCCCCTTTACCATATTTCTTTTCGATCTGACTTAAGGCATCGGTTAAAGTATCGGAAACTTTGAGAACAGTTTTGGTCGCATTCATGGGTTTAGTTTAATTTTTGAATAAAATAATCAACGATAATTAGTAAATTGTAAGGGCATAGTAATGGTGGGTTGATTTTTCAGAAGATCCATCACCTCCTGTAGCTCATCCTTGCTTTTTGAGCTTACCCGAATCGCCTCGCCCTGAATACTAGCTTTAATCTTGGGCAATTTTTCTCGAATTAATTTGTTAATAATTTTGGCTTGTTCTTGAGAAATCCCTTCTACCAAGGGAACGCTAGCCCGAATAGTCCCGCCACTGGCTGGTTCGATTTTGGCCTCACCTAAAATTCGCAGATCAAGATTACGCCGAATTAATTTGGATTTAATAATATCCATTGCGGCATTAAATTTAAATTCGGTTGGCGCTAAGATCGTCAAATAATCTGTTTCTTGCTTAATTTCAACTTGGGCATCTTTAAAATCATAGCGCGTACTGATTTCGCGGCGAGTTTGGTCTAAAGCATTCGTGAGTTCCTGCTGATCGATCTCGGACACAATATCAAAAGAGAATTCACTTGCCATACCGTTATTTTAAACTATTGTGAGCTTTATTGCATAAGATTAAAATCCCACCCCAAATGGAGATCCTGAATCAAGTTCAGGATGACGAATCTCTGGATTTTTTGTTTTTCAAGCCGAGCATTGGAGCCCGAGCGTCCTGGATGATGAAAATTAGCGCTTCGTGAAGCCGGTTACACCGGCGAGAACGGAAAGATAATTTTCATATTATCCAGAGCAAGGGCGACTGCGAGAAGATTTTGGTTACTTTTCTCGGAAAAGTAACTCTAGAAATCTTCGCCTTCTTTAAATTCTTCTTTCGGCGCTTCCGTGGCTCCTATTGCCGCCGCTTGTCCAACCAAATCAGTTCTGGACATTAAAATTTCTCGGGCTTTAGCTCCTTCGCCTGGGCCCACCACCCCTTTCATTTCTAATAAATCAAGGAGGCGAGCCGCCCGGGCATAACCAATCCGGAACCTGCGTTGCAAATATGAAGCCGAGGCCTTACCGGTCCGCACAACTAGTTCCACCGCTTCTTGGAGCAGGGGATCGCCTGCGGAATCAATTTCCGCCTGCTTCGATTCTTTGGTTTCAGCCACTAACTCCGCCACATACATCGGGTTGCCTTGCTGTTTGATGAAATCGGTTACAGCTTTAATTTCTTTGTCGCTCACATAGACACCTTGGATCCGGCGTGGCTTACTGGCGTCAGAGGGATGGAATAACATATCTCCATTACCTAATAACTTGTCGGCCCCGACCGCATCTAAAATCGTGCGCGAATCTGTGCCGGAAGTTACAGCAAAGGCCAGTCGTGATGGGAAATTGGCTTTAATCAGCCCGGTAATAACATCTACTGACGGCCGTTGCGTCGCCAGAACTAAATGAATCCCAACTGCCCGCGACATTTGTGCTAACCGACAAATATAGGCCTCAACTTCCCTAGCTGAAACTGCCATCAAATCAGCTAACTCATCAATTACTAACACCACATACGGCATCCGAGAATCAGGATTCTCCCTGTTGAAGGCCTCGATGAATCTGACTTTATGATCCGCAAAAATCTTGTACCGCCGCTCCATTTCCATCACCAACCACTTCAGGGCGCCAATCGTTTTATACGGATCGACAATCACCGGAGTTAAGAGGTGAGGCATATCCGCATAAGCTGTAAATTCCACCCGCTTGGGGTCAACCAGAACCAACCGCAAATCGGCCGGAGAATTTTGATAAATCAAACTCATGAGGAGAGAATTCAAAAAAACACTTTTACCCATCCCGGTCGCTCCCGCGATCAACAAATGTGGCATCCGAATCAAATCCGCCGCGACCGGCATCCCGGCTACATCTCGACCCAATGGCATCCTTAAGGGGGAGCGCACCGCTTTAAAGGCATCTGATTCAATTAATTCTCTGAGGCGCACCATGGATGATTTCTTATTCGGCACTTCTATGCCTACTAATGATCGGCCGGGGATCGGGGCCTCGATTCTGATCGGATGGGCCGCTAGAGCTAACGACAAATCATTCGCTAAATTACTGATCCGCGATAGTTTTACTCCTGCTGCCGGCTTTAAGGTATATTGCGTTACAGTGGGGCCGA
>CAYIGX010000042.1:1292-4618 GCA_964363095.1 uncultured Candidatus Saccharibacteria bacterium | reverse complement strand
TAGCCAGATTATTGTATGTCCAAATTGTAAAAATGAAATTTCGATAGACGAGGCCTTATCTCACCAGATTGAAGATAAGTTAAAGCAAAGCTTAAGGGATGAGTTCAACAAAAAATACCTTGATGAGAAAAAAAAGCTGGAAGAAAAAATTGAAGCCGAGTCAGGTAAAGAGCTAAAGCTTTTAAAAGAACAGTTTGACAAGCAGAAACAAGAATTGGACCGCGCCCGTGATTATGAGTTGGAGCTTCGTAAACGGGCCAATGAACTGGAGGAAAAAGAAAAAAATCTGGAACGGCAAAATGTGGGCGAAGCCACCGACGAAGTTTGCGATAAATGCGGGGGGCCGATGGTAATTAAACGCGGTCGGTTTGGTAAATTCCTCGCCTGCACCAATTTTCCTAAATGTAAAAACACTAAACCGTTGGACGAAAAGAGCGGTGAACCAGAAAAAGTGGAAACTACTGATGAAAAATGTGCAAAATGTGGTAGCCCGATGGTGAAAAGGCATAGTCGTTATGGTGAGTTCTTGGGATGCAGCGCCTACCCTAAATGCGATTACATTCAAAATCTAAAAGGTGCCGCCGGTGGCGAAACCGGCCAAATCTGTCCTAAATGCAAAACTGGCAAGGTGGTCGAACGCCGCACTAAGCGGGGCAAAGTGTTTTGGGGGTGCGGCGCCTACCCTAAATGCGATTGGGCCAGTTGGGACCAACCGGTGGAACAGAAATGTCCCACTTGCGGAGGATTGATGGCGCTTGTTAAGGCCAAACACGCTCCAGTGTGTCAGAGTTGCGGCTTTGTCGATAAGGAGATCAAATCCTAAAATGCTTGAGTAACCCCTCTTTTTAGCGTATAATCTCTAATATGAAAGCAGGGCGGTTAAGTGCTACAGTAGTCAAAAAATGGGCGCGAATCACCCAAATAGTTTGGCTGATTTTGATTGGTATCGCGATTGTCCTGATGATTACCAACCAGAGCTTGTCTTTTGCGCAGGATAGTGGTACTGGCGCCAATAGTAATGCCTTCCAGGACTTGCTAGATGGTTTGATGCCCGAACTGGGGATATTTGTTGGCCTACTGGCCGTAGTGATGGTGATTATTGCCGGGATTGTCTATGCATTTGATTTAGGTGGCGGCAAACAAATCGGGGTAGCCAAAGATATGATTATTTCAGCGATTAGCGGGGTCATTCTGTTTATGCTGGCTTCTTGGTTGCTGGGCGAAATTAACGAACTGGTTCCACCACCAAAGGACCCCCTGACCGGCAGTAGTCCGACTGGTGGTAGTAATTCTGCCGGTGGCGGTGGAACTGGCAATAGCGGTGGTAATAGTGGTGGCGGAGCTGATGTGCCGAATATTCCCGGCGGTGGCGGTTCTGGCGGAACAGGCGGAGGAGGTTTAGGTCTCCCTCCAGGGGGCCCAGCGCCTCAAGAGTAGTTAATTAAAGACATAATGTTCGATTTCATTGAGGTGAAAGGGGCGTGTGAGCATAACCTCAAGGGGGTTGATGTTAAGCTTCCGCGCAACAAATTTATTGTGATTACGGGCTTATCTGGTTCCGGCAAAAGCTCACTGGCTTTTGATACGATCTATGCCGAAGGCCAGCGCCGCTATGTGGAATCCCTGTCGGCTTATGCTCGGCAGTTTTTGGGAGTGATGGAAAAACCGAATGTGGAAAGTATTAAGGGCCTGTCGCCGGCGATTTCGATAGATCAAAAATCTTCTTCGTCTAATCCGCGCTCCACTGTGGGCACCATTACTGAGATCTACGATTATTTGCGGCTACTGTATGCCCGCATCGGGATTCCACATTGCTATAAATGCGGAATTGTGGTGGCTAAGCAAACAGTGGACCAAATTGTCGAACAAATTCAAAAGTTACCGGTGGATAAATTCGCTATTTTAGCTCCGATGACCGCTGATAAAAAGGGCGAAGGTAAAGACGTGCTGCAAAACATCAAAAAAGCCGGATTCCTCCGGGCCCGGGTGGATGGTAAAATCGTCGATTTGGATAGTAAAATTGATTTAGCCAAAACTCAAAAACACACTATTGAAGCAGTGATTGATCGCTTGGAATTAACGCAAACTAAACAAAATTCCAATCGCAGTCGCTTGATCCAATCGGTGGAGACGGCTCTTCGGATCGGTAATGGCGCGTTAATTGTCTGGGAAATGGAATCGGACAAAGATTGGTTCTTTTCCGAAAGTTTAGCTTGCCCCAAATGCGGCGTCAATATCCCAGAATTAGAGCCGCGCAGTTTTTCGTTCAATAATCCGAAGGGCGCTTGCCCGGCTTGCACGGGTCTCGGAATTACTAAAGAAATTGATGCCGAGTTATTAATTCCTAATCGCAAGCTCTCGATCAATGAAGGAGCGATTCGTGCCGGTGGTTTTTCGATGACCAGCACTACCGGTTGGACGCAAAAGATCTTAGAAGGAGTTGGGAAAAAATATGGATTTAAATTAGATCAGCCGGTCGAAAAATTTTCGAAAGCGGCGTTAGAAATTTTACTACAAGGGACAGGTGACGAAGAAGTGGTAATCAAATACCAAAGTTTGCATGGTCGGCACCTAAATGAATATGTCGTGAAATGGGAAGGCGTGATTCCGAATCTGCTTCGGCGTTATCGCGAAACTGACTCTGATTTTATCCGAGCCGAGATCGAGAAAACTATGATCGAAAAGATCTGTTCGGTTTGCCAGGGTGGGCGGCTACGGCCAGAATCAACTGCAGTAACAGTCGGGGGTAAATCGATCGTTGTGGTTTCCAGTATGTCGGTCGGGCAAATGGTCGAGTGGTTCGACGGCTTAAAACTAAACGAATCCGAAACCTTTATTTCTCAGCAGATCTTAAAGGAATTAAAAGAGCGGGTTAAATTTTTAGAACGCGTTGGGCTTAACTATTTAACTTTGAACCGAAGCGCGACCACATTGTCCGGTGGAGAGGCCCAGCGCATTCGTCTGGCAACCCAGATTGGCTCGGGTCTTTCTGGCGTAATTTATATTTTAGATGAGCCCTCGATTGGCCTACATCAGCATGACAACAACAAATTAATTAAATCGCTCAAGGAACTGCGCGATTTGGGTAATACCGTGATTGTGGTGGAGCACGATGCCGAAACCATTCTTTCGGCTGATTATGTCGTAGATATGGGGCCGGGTGCGGGCGATTATGGAGGCGAGATCATTGCTATCGGGACACCAGCCGAAATTAAAACTAATCCCAAATCATTAACTGGACGCTACCTGGCCAATAAACAAAGTATTCCGGTGCCGTCTACTCGCCGATTAAGTAACGGGAAAAAGTTAACCATCAAAGGTGCGGC
>CAYIGX010000042.1:0-1282 GCA_964363095.1 uncultured Candidatus Saccharibacteria bacterium | reverse complement strand
CGAATTTAATTTAAAAAACATTGATGTTGAAATTCCCTTAGGCATCTTTGTGGGCGTGACTGGTTTGTCAGGTTCCGGCAAATCCACTCTAATTAATGAAATTTTAGCCAAGAAATTGGCCAATGTATTGCAAGGAGCGCGCCAACAAGTGGGTCAACATAAGTCCATTGAAGGTATTAATTATCTTGATAAAGTAATTGATATTGATCAATCGCCGATTGGTCGCAGTCCCCGCAGTAATCCCGCGACATACACCGGAGTATTTACGGATATTAGAGATCTATTTGCTAAACTACCCGAGGCCAAAATTCGGGGTTACCAGCAAGGCCGGTTTAGCTTTAATGTCAAAGGTGGCCGCTGCGAAAATTGCGCTGGAGACGGAGTAATTAAGATCGAAATGCATTTTTTACCCGATGTCTATATGACTTGCGATGTCTGCAAAGGAAAAAGATATAACCAAGAAGTGTTGGAAATCAATTTTAATGGCAAAAATATTTCCGAAGTGTTGGAAATGACCGTGTCGGAGGCCTTAGAGTTTTTTCAGAATATTCCCACCATTCATAATAAGTTACGGGTTTTGAACGAAGTGGGCTTAGGTTATATTAAACTCGGCCAACCCGCCACTCAGCTTTCCGGCGGGGAAGCGCAACGCATTAAATTGGCGAGTGAATTATCGCGCCGGAGTACCGGCAAAACCCTCTATGTCTTAGATGAGCCGACGACCGGATTGCATTTTGATGACATCAAGCGATTATTGGAAGTTTTAAATAAATTGATTGATAAAGGCAATACGGTTTTAGTCATCGAACACAATATGGATGTGATCAAAATGGTGGACTGGTTGATCGATTTGGGGCCGGAAGGGGGCGACAAAGGCGGGGAGGTAATTGCTACCGGCACACCCGAAGATATAGCGAAAGTGAAAAAAAGTTACACCGGCCAATACCTCAAAAAAGTCCTTTCTTAATATTGTTCGAACCTGCCTGCCGGTAGGCAGGCGCAGTGAGAACTACTATCCCACACCGTCATTCCCGCGTAGGCGGGAATCTAGACATAAACAACAACATTCTTTCGCTACCACTTTGCTCGTCCAAAGCGGTAGCACCGAAAGGACGGCCAAGTCGTCGGGATTATTCATTAGCCAAATCCTCTTGCCGCTAATGGTCGCAACTCGGCCGATAGCATCATCGGCCTCAAACATCTCCCCGCGCCGAGGATTTGGCTCAATTCATCACATCCCTCCTCCAATGGCTTAGAAGAGTTAGAGTATGAAAATCAGGTC
>CAYIGX010000041.1:3539-4662 GCA_964363095.1 uncultured Candidatus Saccharibacteria bacterium | reverse complement strand
ATATGTCTACAATGCGAGTACCGGTGAACAAGAACGGATCGGTCGGATCGTGCGGATGCACAGCAATCACAGAGAAGAAGTCGACCAAGTTTTCGCCGGCGAGATTGTGGCGGTGGTGGGAATCAAGAAAATTACCACCGGCAATACTTTGTGCGACCCGGCTCATCCCGTGATCCTAGAATCAATTACTTTCCCGGAACCGGTTATTTCAATTGCGATCGAACCCAAAAGTAAAGCCGACCAAGAAAAAATGGCAATTGCTTTAGGGAAGCTGGCCGAAGAAGATCCGACTTTTCGCGTCAAGACCAACGAAGAAACTTCTCAAACCGAGATTTCTGGGATGGGTGAATTACATCTAGATATTATTGTCGATCGGATGAGGCGGGAATTTAAAGTAGAAGCCAATGTGGGGAAGCCGCAAGTGGCGTACCGCGAAACTATTCGGAAAATGAGCGATGTGGAAACCAAATACATTCGCCAAACTGGAGGTCGGGGGCAGTACGGCCATGTTTTGATGAAATTTGAACCTCTAGAGGGTGGCGGTTTTGAATTTGTGAACAGTATTGTCAGTGGCCGGGTTCCCAAAGAATACATTCCCGCTGTAGAAAAAGGTGTGCAAGAATCTTTAAGTCGAGGGGTGGTAGCTGGCTATCCGATCGTGGGCATTAAGGCGACTCTTTATGATGGGTCGTACCACGAAGTCGATTCTTCCGAAATGGCCTTCAAAATTGCTGGGTCGATGGCCCTCCAGGACGGGGTGAAAAAAGGTGATCCGGTGATCCTAGAGCCCATTATGAAAGTAGAAGTGGTTACTCCGGAGGACTTTATGGGTGATGTGACGGGCGACCTCAATAGCCGGAGGGCTATCATCGAAGGGATGGGGCAACGGGGGACAGCCAGAACTGTTACAGCTTTAGTTCCGTTAGCGTCTATGTTTGGTTATGCAACAGAGCTACGGTCCATGTCCCAAGGGAGGGCCTCCTATACCATGGAATTCAATAAATATGCCGAAGTCCCTGCTAATATTCAATTGGAGATTGCCGGTAAAAAACAAAGTTAAGCCACAAAATCTAATTATTGTCAAATATCAGTTCGGTTACCCCTTGTCTTTATCTGATATTTA
>CAYIGX010000041.1:0-3439 GCA_964363095.1 uncultured Candidatus Saccharibacteria bacterium | reverse complement strand
GTGTATTTTTAAAAAGTCCATTTTCAGGCCCATTTTAAAAATATATTTAGTGTATTTTTAAAAAGTCCATTTTCAGGCCCATTTTAAAAATATATTTAGTGTATCTATAAAAGTATATAAAGTTTGATCTAATTATAGGAGTTCTTATGGCAGAAACATTCCAGCGCAACAAGGTCCACGTGAATGTCGGTACGATTGGCCACGTTGACCACGGCAAAACGACTTTAACCTCAGCTATTACTCAAGTTTTAGCGAGTAAGGGCCTGGCTTCGGCTAAAAAATTCGAAGATATTGATAATGCTCCCGAAGAGCGCGAACGCGGCATTACTATTGCCACCTCTCATCAGGAGTACGAAACTGAAAAGCGGCACTATGCCCACGTCGATTGCCCTGGCCACGCTGATTACATTAAGAATATGATTACCGGCGCCGCTCAGATGGATGCCGCTATTTTAGTGGTGGCCGCCACCGATGGTCCTATGCCTCAAACTCGCGAGCATATTTTATTAGCCCATCAGGTAGGTGTGCCCAGAATGATCGTTTTTATCAACAAAGTTGACATGGTTGACGATCCAGAGCTGATTGATTTAGTTGAAGAAGAAGTGCGCGATTTACTGACTAAGTATGAATTCCCCGGTAAAGAAATTCCCGTGATTCGGGGTTCCGCCCTCAAAGCGATGGAAAATCCGACAGACGAAGCGGCGGCTAAACCAATTATGGAGCTGTTGGCGGCGATGGATTCTTATATTCCCGACCCAGTCCGGGCGCTAGATAAGCCATTCTTGATGCCGATCGAAGATGTCTTCTCGATCAAAGGTCGGGGCACTGTAGCTACCGGCAGAGTCGAGCAAGGGATAGTTAAAATTAACGAAGAAGTCGAAATCGTGGGCTTAAAGCCCACTCGGAAAGTAGTTGTGACCGGCGTAGAAATGTTCCGGAAATTACTCGATCAAGGTCAAGCTGGCGATAATATTGGCGCATTACTCCGGGGGATTGAACGCGATGAATTAGAACGCGGACAAGTTCTCGCCAAGCCCGGTTCCATCACTCCTCATACTGACTTTGAAGCCGAAGTATACATCTTAAGTAAAGAAGAAGGTGGTCGGCACACTCCTTTCACTAAGGGGTATAAGCCGCAATTCTATATCCGGACCACTGATGTGACTGGAGAATTGGAACTCCCTGCGGGTCAAGAAATGGTGATGCCGGGCGACACGATCAAGTTGATTGTCAAATTGATCGTGCCAGTAGCTATGGAAGAAGGTCTCCGTTTTGCCATCCGTGAAGGTGGCAAGACCGTCGGTGCCGGTGTCGCAACCAAAGTCATAAAGTAAACAAACCCTTGATGAGCCCAGTCATAAAAACGCTGGGTTCACTCCAAACATATTAATTGAAATTGCACATGGCCAAAGTAATGGCT
This sequence comes from uncultured Candidatus Saccharibacteria bacterium, assembly GCA_964363095.1. Classification (GTDB taxonomy): domain Bacteria; phylum Patescibacteriota; class Kazan-3B-28; order Kazan-3B-28; family UBA10110; genus UBA10110. Next base: position 2,019 of record CAYIGX010000041.1, on the reverse strand, counting down.
ACTACAAAAAAACAGGAAAGCAAAGATACTGTCAATAAACAACGGATCCGCATTCGGTTGAAGGCGTATGATCATCGTATTATTGATCAATCAGCTAAATTGATCGTGGAAACTGCTGAACGGACAGGGGCCAATGTGGTGGGACCAATTCCGCTGCCCACCGAAAAAAAGGTCTACACTGTGCAACGGTCAACATTTGTGCATAAAGATGCCCGGGAGCAGTTTGAAATGCGGATCCACAAAAGATTGATTGAAATTACTGATCCGCGGCCTAAAACCATCGATGCTCTCACTAACTTAAATTTGCCGGCTGGTGTCAGCATTGAAGTCAAAATGTAGCTTGGAATAATTTATTGGTTAATTTAGTTCTGCTGCGAGGCCCATATCCTCCAGCCGAAACATTATTATTTTGTCACAATGGTAGGTTTAATCGCTAAAAAATCAGGGATGTCGCAGTTGGTTTTAGACAACGGTGATATTGTCGGGGTGACTTGGTTAAGCGTGCAACCTAATACAGTAGTGCAAATTAAAACACTTGCCAAAGAAGGATATACTGCGATTCAGTTAGGCGCCGGGCAGGCCAAAAAATCAACCAAACCGAGATTAGGTCATTTGCAAAAGTTGGATGCTAAGATTTTGAAAGAGATTAAAGTAGACGACCCCTCTTTGTACCAGCGCGGTGATAAAGTTGATGTCTCGGTTTTCCAAGTTGGCGACCTATTAACTGTAACGGCAACGTCTAAGGGAAAAGGGTTCGCCGGAACGATTCGGCGGCATAACTTTAAGAGCGGACCCGGCGGTCACGGTCATGATCATCATCGCCAGCCCGGTTCGATTGGGGCCATGGGCATGGCTCGGGTTAATCCGGGACACCGGATGTCTGGCCATTTAGGAGATGATCAAGTAACGATGAAAAATTTACGGGTGGTGGCAGTTGACCAGGAATTGGCGCGGTTAGCTGTGTGCGGGTCCATTCCCGGTAACAACAAAAATTGGATTTTAATCAAGAAACATGCCTAAGAATACTACCCCCAAAACTAAAACTGAGGAAGTAGCAGTCCCAACTATTCCTAAGGTTGAGGCCACGGTGTTTACAGGAAAAAAATTAACTCCCCAAGTTTTGGCGGAAGTTGTCGTGTCCCTGCAACATAATTTACATCACTCTACTGCCGCAACGAAAACTCGGGGGCTGGTAGCAGGAAGCACCAAAAAACCTTGGCGGCAAAAAGGGACTGGCAGAGCTCGGGTCGGGACTAAGCGGACTCCGTTATGGCGAGGCGGTGGGATTATTTTTGGGCCTTCTCCGGCCCGGAATTATTATCACAAAGTTAACCGTCAGATGCTGGCTCCCGCCCTGAACACTTTGTTGGCTGATAAGGCGGCAAACGGAGAAATTTTTTTACTGGAACAACTCTGGAGCGGCGCTCCCAAGACCAAAGCTGGTTTACAGTTCTTGCAAGGGACGCTGGATGCCAAAAGTAATTTGTTGATCGTAGATAAGATCGATCCCCAGTTTACTCGGGCAATGCAAAATTTATCCTATGTAATAATTAAAAGAGCCGATCAAGTTAATTTATTAGATGTAGCCAGGGCCCGGCATATTATAGTTTTGAAAGACGCTTTACCTATGTTGTTAGCTAAGATCAAGTAATGAACGGGATTATCATCAAAAAACCAGTTATTTCGGAAAAAAGCATTCATTTGGGTAGCGCAAATAAGTATACTTTTACAGTTGATCTTAGGGCCAATACCCCAACTATCAAGAAAGCGATCGAGGAGTTGTTCCAAGTTAAGGTTAAGAATATCAATATTATTCGGGTAAAAGGAAAACCCAAACGGTTTGGTCGGCTGCAAGTCCTGCGGGATCAAGTTAAAAAAGCTATTATCACCTTAGTCCCCGGACAAACTATTAAATTATTTGAAGAAAAAGCTCAAGATGCCAATTAAGATTTTAAAACCTAACAATGCTGGCCGCCGCGGAATCAGTGTGGTTGATCGGTCGGGTGTTGTCTCTACCCA
>CAYIGX010000040.1:0-4940 GCA_964363095.1 uncultured Candidatus Saccharibacteria bacterium | reverse complement strand
GAACCCACGACCAAAAGATTAACAGTCTTCTGCTCTACCGCTGAGCTACCCCGGATTGTCAAAGCTCTAACGAACTTTTAAAATTATGCCTTAATAATGAAATGATAACAAATTAATGGTATGCCTTCGACTCCGCTCAGGCAATAAATATCCTTATTCGAGGTAATCCTTCAGTTTTTTGCTATCTTTGGATTTCTTGAGTTTGGCGAGGGCTTTGGCTTCGATTTGGCGGATACGCTCGCGGGTGACTCCAAATTCGTGCCCAACCTCTTCTAAGGTGTGGGCCCATTCTCCATCTAAACCAAACCGCATCTTCAATATCTTTTGTTCGCGCGGAGTCAATAAATGCAACACACTACTAATATCATTCTTAAGTAATTCCTGCGCCGATTGTTCGTCGGGAGTTAAGCTGTCTTCATCTTTGATAAAGTCGCCTAACAAACTATCGTCTTCATCGCCGACAGATTTCTCTAACGACACTGTTTCCTGTGAAATTTTAAGGATGTGATTGACCTTTTCTAATTCAATGCCCATTTCGTTGGCGATTTCTTCAGGTGAAGGTGGCCGACCCAACTCTTGCACCAATTGCCGTTGCGTCCTAGCAAGGCGATTCATGGTTTCGACCATATGTACCGGAATCCGAATAGTTCTGGCTTGATCGGCAATGGCGCGTGTAATGGCCTGCTTAATCCACCAAGTAGCATAAGTAGAGAATTTAAATCCGCGCTTGTAATCGAATTTATCTACTGCCTTCATTAGCCCGATATTGCCTTCTTGGATCAAATCCAATAACGATAGGCCGCGACCAATGTATTTTTTGGCGATACTCACCACTAACCGCAAGTTGGCTTCGGCCAATTGCTTAGAAGCCATCGTGTCGCCAGCTGCCACCCTCTTGGCTAAAGCTACTTCTTCCGGTTTCTTTAATAAAGCAATTTGTCCGATCTCTTTTAGATACATCCGCACCGAATCTTCGCCAATAGCTTCCGTAGATTCTTCTTCACTCAACCCTTTTTTGATGGGTTTTTTGCTTTTACGAACTTTTTTAGTAGAAATATCTGTAGCTCCCGATTGCCAAATTAAATCATCACGCATATCCACCACTTCGATACCTAAGTCGATAAAGGCCTCGTAGAGCTTGTCCAATAATTCGATATTATTCTCGACATCCGGCACGGCTTGAGTTAACTCCTGTTGAGTGACAAAATTCTGGTCTTGGCCTTTTAACAATAAATATTCGAGTTCCGGTGCAAAATTATATTTTTTTAATTTGTCTTTGTAACTTTGCACATCTTCGAGCTCGTCTATCAGTTCTAATTCTGGTTCGGGTTGTTCTGTCGCCCCTACTGGTAAAACTTCATCGACAGGTTTCTTTTTTACTGCCTCAACCCGTTTTGCAGAAATTAATTTTTTAGCAGATTTTTGAAAAACTGTTTTCTTTTTTATAACTGCTCTGCCCTTAATTGGTTTGGCCGTTTTTTTTGCACGACTGTAACCCCCGGCCGTTTTCTTTTTCGCCGGTTTTGTCTTAGCCGACATGGCTTTCTTCACAAATTTAGTCCTTTTCTTTAAAAGCAGGGTTTTTTTCTGCTTACCCCGCGCATAGTGGGGCTTGACCCTCTTGGATTTAGCTTTGGACCGAGCAGACCGCTGGTTGTGGACTTTTTTCTGAACTGCCATATAAAAATAAAATAATTAAAACTGCTGGTTAAACTCTTCTAAAAATTGATTGAGTTTTTCGCGATCGCCCGATTGTTCGGCGGCAGCAATTCTTTGACCAATCTCTGCCAAAGCCAGTTTGGTTTGCCGCTGTTTTAAAATGTGAATATAGAACTTTAACTCTTGTTCAATATCCGCTTCTGGCATATCGGCATAATATTCCTCAACAGTCATCAAGGTCTCCAAAAGGTCGATTTTTTCCTGGTAATCTAATTTTGCCAGTAAGCCGCCTAGAGTCCGCCCGTTGTCTTGGGAGGTGGCCAAGGAAAATTCTCTCCCAGTATAGCAATTTTTTAGTTCCCCGTAAACTTTTGCAGTAGCAATATGGGGCCATTTCAGATTATCCAGTTCCTTCTGAAATTTGCCCAGATAAATAGATTTGAAAATTAACATCCCCAAAATCCGCTTTTCCAACCAATCTGCCTTCTCCATCGGCTTAACTGGAATGGTGGGCGCCTCGGCTTTGCGAGTTGGTTTGCGGTGGGCTTTCAGCCCTTTCAGGGCCTCGTAGAGGTTATCTGGATTAACATTCAGCGCTTCGGCCAGCTTCTTAACATACTGGTCTTTTTCCACCGGGCTACCCAGTAAATTGATCGCGGGAAGCACTTCGGCCACTACTTTCTTTTTATCATTCACCGATGTTGTGCCATATTTCTTCATAGCATAGTCAATGTAAAAATCAACAATAGGCACAGCCGCCGCAACCACTGCTCGCCATTTGGCCGGATCGGCTTTAGCACATTCGTCCGGGTCTTTAAATCCCTCCAAAATGGCGACTTTAATTTCCAAATCTTTCGCCGAGGCCAGTTCGATCGCCCGCTTGGTCGCTTCACTCCCCGCCCCATCCGCATCCAGCGCCAAAATCAGCGTTTCCGCATGTCGGCGCAAAATATCTAATTGCTCCAAGGTTAAGGCGGTGCCAGACGAGGCAACCACATTGGTGACGTTGGCTTGATATGAAGACAAGGCATCCATTTGCCCCTCTACTAATACAGCGGTTTTCTTTTCTTGGATATCTTCTTTAGTAAATGAAAGGCCATACAAAATTTTACCCTTATTAAATATCGGGGTTTCGGGAGAATTCAAATATTTGGGCTGATCGTCTTTGTCTAATACTCGACCAGTAAATCCAACTACTCGACCACTGACATCGGTGATAGGGAACATTAAGCGATGACGAAATTTATCGTATTGCTTATTGTTGCGATTAACAATTAATCCGGCTTTTTCAATTTCCTCAACGCTAAATTCTTTCCGCCGTAAAAATTTCAACAAAAAATCCCAACCCGCCGGAGCATAACCCACTCGAAACTTAGCAATAGTTTCAGCATTCAGACCCCGATTAATTAAATAATTTTCGGCTTGGCGGCCAGCCGCTGTATCTTTGAGATATTTTTCATAAAACTTGGCGGCCAATTCGTTGATAGCCAGCAATTTGCTCTTCATTCCCCAATCGCGCGGCCGCGTTTTCAGTTCTACCCCAGCTCTTTCCGCTAATTGCCCTAAAGCATCAATAAATTCGATGCTCTCCTTTTTCATCAGGAAACCAAAGATATCTCCCCCGGCGGAACAGCCAAAACAATGCCAGATCTGCTTATCTGGGCTGACAATTAACGAGGGATCTTTGTCTCCATGAAATGGGCAAACCGACCGGAAATTCCTCCCGGCCTTCTTCAGGGGTAGATACTGCCCAATAAACTCGACAATATCTACTTTGGCTTTGATCTCGTCCAGTTGATCCATCACCCATCATTATACCCTGGCTGGTTAACTCTTCAGGTCAATTCCACCAGCTTTCGTGTTAGCGTGTCTTCCTTTGGTTTGATCGGCTGGAAAACGCTTTTCATACTCTGCCATAACTTCATTAATGGCCTGTTCAGAATCAACTCCGCAAAGATGGGCAATTTTCAGGATGAGAAAAACCATATCGCCGATGAAATTGGCAACTTCTTCTTTGTTTTCCTTGATTAGTCGTTGTTGCTCAGGGGTATCGACCCATTTGATCACAGTCCAGAATTCACCAATTTCCTCGTTCATATTCAGTAGCAGATCCTTGATTTGCGATGGATTACTCCACTCCCTTTCGTCGTCAAATTTTTGAATCTGATCTTGGATATTTTTCATAATTACTCCAAAGAAATTATCTGGATACCTTTATCTAATATTTCTTCGGTAGGCCAAAAGGAATTTTTGAGATCGAGCTTGCCCACATAAGTCACTTTTTTCTCAACATTTCTCCCGGTGTATTGCTTGGTAGCCGGATCCCATTCTGCCAGTACTAATGTATCACCTTCGTTGATCTCAAAATCATTCAGACGCCAATCATACTTCTTCTTGCCAGAAGCAATATCTTCATAGTAACCAAGCCACATTTTCTTCTTAATAATCGCCATATTTTTACCTAATTAGTAACTATAGATTTTGCTAATAATTTTTCGACTGCCTCAAAAGCATCATCCCATAAATCTATCGCAATTTTCATACCTTTTATTATACCTTTACAGATAGTCTGCCGCATTAAGCCACTGGTTTAGATCGCTTTGTTTTTGCACATAACCTAAAACGTTTATAGTTGTGCTCTTATAAACACCTAAATGCAGATGTTTGCGTTCTCCGCTAGTTTCTTGACTATAGCCAGTGCCCAATACTCCCAATTGCTCCCCCGCCTTGAGCATTTGCCCAGCAATTACATTTATACTAGCCAGTCGCATGTGCCCATAGAGAACCGCGACATCTTGTCCATCTAATTGGCAAGATTGCACCGCTATACCCCCGTATCCGCTCGCCGTTCTTTTGACCAATAATTTGCCCGGACAAACTGCATAAATTGGCACATCAATAGCTTGTTCGTTGGGAAAAGTTTCAAAATCTACTCCGGTATGATAACCGGTGAATTTTTCCGGTTGAATGGGTGAAGTTTCAGGAGTGATATAAATCCCGAATGGTTTTTTGGTCATCCTAACTTTAGCATTAGCTATCGGCGCCACCAGCGAATTAACTGGCGGAGCCGAGATATTATTCACTGGCAATGATTTGACCTGGTTATTAGACAAATTATTGGAAGGGTTCGAAGAATTGAATGGCTGAATAAAACTGATTGCCAGCCAAGCAATTAAAACAACTCCCACTATGCTCAATGCCCAAGTTTTCATAATCTTGCGATACCTATTTAATTCTAATTAGATTACACTGTAATTATGCAACAACTATGAATAAAGAGT
>CAYIGX010000039.1:0-5106 GCA_964363095.1 uncultured Candidatus Saccharibacteria bacterium | reverse complement strand
TAATATATCTGATACTAGACCACTATAGGGAATTTATAGCTCCTAGTCAACCCTTCGTAGAGTTGCTGGTGTCAGGTGTCAGGCAAATCCCCACCTAACCTCCCCTTATTAAGGGGAGGAACTTGATACCTGATACTGCCTTTGTCTTGCTTGATACTCGATACTTGATACCGGTAACTAGTTCTTGCGGCGCCGGCGGAAGTAGTAGGCCAAGCTTTTACGGGATTCGCGCTCGACATGTTTTTTGGGGAGTAGTTTATACCGATAATAAGCTAAATAACCTAGCCAGCCGATGATGCCTAATAAAGTTAGGGTAGGCCAAATCCGCCAGTTCATATAGGGAATGGTCTCGTACCGAAACCAGAGATGGGCCAAATTAACCAAACTAAAGGTATAACCCATATTCAGGAAATGGGCCCAGAAAAACTTTTTATCTCCAGATAATTTTTTAGCAATTTTGTTGAACCGCCATTGTAAAACTATAGTCAGGACCAAAATCACACCCAGCAGGATAACGAGCGGCAACAATAACTTAAAGGTAGCATCTGGAAAGGTATTAAAGTAATAACTGATCTTGAAAATATTTGCGATACTCATAATTATTTTTTACGCTTTTTACTTAACCTGCTAATTCTACTCTCCTGCCCCTTGGGCGACAAAGTGATCTTCTTTTTCACAAAACCTTTACTCTTATTGGCCAGTTTAGAGGTTCTTTCTTTAATATTAGTCGCTATAATTTGACGCTTCTGGAAGATTTTAGTGTCTTTCCCTGACGTCTTAGCTGATGCGATCCGTTTAGATAACACTGATTTTTTAGCGGGGACTTCTTTTGTCTCTTCTCTTGCGCTCCCGCCATGAGATTTTGGGGTGGACTCGCTCCGAGCCGCCGCTTCTTCCTCGGTGTCTTTGGCAATAATACTAAAGGAAGCTACTTTATCGCCACCCTTCAGGCGCATCAAAGTGACACCTTGGGTTACTCTTCCCAGCATCGGCACCGAACTTAATGGGGTGCGAATCACTTGTCCCTGTTTGGAGGTAATAATTAAATCGGCGGTTGAGGTGCGATCTACCAGCTTTCCACCCACAATTTTGCCAGTCCGGTCAGTTAAATGCATGGTTTTGACCCCAAATCCACCGCGGCGTTGCAGGGAATACTGATTTAAATTAGTTCTCTTGCCCAGGCCCTTCTCGGCAATAACTAAGCAAGCGTACTCGCCATCTTTTTTGACCACATCCGCTGAAATCACTTCGTCCTGCGGACGTAATTTAATTCCCCGCACCCCTCTGGTACTGCGACCAAGTAAGCGCGCATCACTTTCTTCAAAATGGATCGAGGCCCCCTCCTTGGTCATAATAACGACTGAATCGCCTTTGCGGGACTTTCTGACCCACTTTAATTCATCGCCTTGGTCTAACTTAATTGCAATCAAGCCATTGGCCCGAATATTGGCATATTTTTCGGCTTCGGTTTTCTTGATCACGCCACGCCGCGTAATCATCACTAAATTATCGCCCGGTTTATAGGTTGGCATAGTAAGCAAAGTCGTAACCACCTCTTCGGGAGCTAATTGGATAACATTCACAATGGCAGTACCCTTAGCGATCCGGGAAGATTGGGGAATTTCATAAACTTTCTGGCGGAAAACTCGGCCTCGGTTAGTAAAGAAGAAAATATCATCATGGTTTTGAGTGGATTGGATAATTTCGATCTGATCCTCTTCTTTGGTGGTCATCCCAATGATGCCTTTACCGCCCCGGTGCTGTGACCGATATACGGCTACGGGTTGGCGCTTAATATAACCGCCGTTGGTGAGGGTGACGATAACTTCTTCATTGGGCACTAAATCTCTTTCACTAAATTTGCCTATAGTTTGGTTGATAATTTGGGTCCGCCGCGCATCACCAAACCTGGCCTTAAGATCTAACGCTTCTTTTTTCACGATATCTGAAACTCGTTTAGGATCAGCCAAGATCGCTTTTAATTCTTGGATCAAAAGTTGTTTTTCCTTGTATTCATCGTCAACTTTTTTCCGTTCCAAATTAGCCAAGGCCGAGAGGCGCATTTCCAAAATAGCTTGCGCTTGGGACTGACTTAATTTGAACTTGCTCATTAAATTCTTGTGCGCGTCTTCCTTGGTATCGGACTTTCTAATTGTCGAAATGACCGCATCCAGATTGTCTAACGCAATTTTGAGGCCCTCTAATATATGCGCCCGTTCTTGGGCCTTCATCAAATCGAATTTGGTGCGGCGAGTAACTACTTCTACGCGGTGGGCAATAAAATATTCTAAGATCTGCTTTAAATTCAGTACCTTGGGTTGTAACCCATCTACCAACGCTAACAGATTAATATGGAAAGATGACTGCATGGGTGTTAGTTTGTACAGTTGATTCAGGACCTTTTTCGGATAGGAGTCGGGTTTAAGTTCGATGACTACTCTAATTCCATCTTTGTCCGATTCGTCCCTGAGGTCTGAAATCCCAATAATTTTTTTGGTTTTGACCAAGTCAGCGATCTTGGACACCAATTCGGATTTATTCACCTGATAGGGCAATTCCGAAATAATAATCCGGTAGCCGCCTTTTTTGCTTTCTTCAATTTCGGCGACTGCCCGCATAATCACCCGCCCCTTGCCGGTCACATAGGCATCTTTGATTTCTTCAGGATTATAAATAACGGCTCCGGTGGGGAAATCCGGTCCCGGGACAAATTGCATTAATTGATCGATATCGGTTGCTGGCTCATCAATCAGGGCCACAACTGCATCGGTTAACTCGCTTAAATTATGCGGCGGAATACTTGTCGCCATACCGACTGCAATACCCATGGTGCCGTTTAATAATAGCTGGGGCACTTTGGCGGGCAATACTTTTGGTTCTTTGCGAGTGCCGTCGTAATTGTCCATAAAATCGATGGTGTCTTTGTCGATATCGGACAACAATTCCTCGGCAATGGCCGACATTCTGGCTTCGGTGTACCGCGAAGCGGCCGCGCTATCGCCATCAACTGACCCAAAATTGCCTTGTCCTTTCACCAAGGGATAGCGCATCGCAAAATCTTGGGCTAACCGGACGAGAGTGTCGTAAACTGCTAAATCGCCATGGGGATGATAGTGCCCTAATACATCTCCCACCACGGTGGCCGATTTCCGAAACTTGGCGGTATGCCTGAGACCCGCTTCGTTCATCGCGAACAGAACTCGGCGGTGGACTGGTTTTAAGCCATCTCTGACATCTGGTAAGGCCCGCGACACAATCACGCTCATCGCATAATCCAAGTAGGACTCCTGCATTTCCTGCTCGAGAATCCGCGGCAATATTTTACCTACATGATCAACAATAATTTCTTTTTCGTTTGATTCCATAGCTATAACTGATTACCGTTGTTTGACACGGCGTATCGCTTTAAATAACTCTCCCGTTGCTAGCCGCTAATCTCTAGTCGCCAGCGCTTATGATTATTAATTATATATCACCTAAACCACTTTGAATGAATCGATGCCCCAAACATTGTCTTTTTTCAACAAGACAAACTTGCGTTTTTCGGTTTGGGTGACGGATCCGGGAGTTTCTTGTTTGATTCTGGCATCAATCTCCATGCGTGTATCGCTAATTTTTCTGGTATCGGTGATTTCAAAACTTTTGATTTCGGTGGCGTCTTCGACAATTCCCCGATTGAATTCGGATTTGGCTTGTTCGGTCAGATACATCAGCATACTATCGGCATCTTTATCCATATAGGCCTGCATAAACTTATTGGCCACGGCCCCCGCGGCGGTTTTTTCGGCATCGTCGGTCTCGCCCTTAGTTTTTTTATCCTCTAAATATTTTTCTATCAATTCTTTGGTCTTAGTGGAGATCTGAAATAGTTCCGGTGGCAAAACCGAGGCAATAACCTTAGTTTTATCAGCCACTAATAATTTAGCGTAAGCATCGTTCATATCCTGATCTAATTCAACGAGCTTATCCAGCTCTTTGATGTCTTCGATGAGGCCGTTCCTGCCCTGTTCGATCACGCTTTGGAGCTCCCTTAAATAATCTAAATATGTTTCTACAAAAGCCGTCATTTTACCGACCACCATATTGCCGGAAAAGGCATAGCCACTGATACTTTGCAAATTATAGGACACATCTTTGAGGGCGCCATTGCTGGCATCTAAGGTTCTTTGAAAACTGCCGCTGGTCTTGTCGAACAGAGCATTAAAATCGGCGACTTTGGCAAACGCATTGGTCAAATCTGTAGAAGCCACGACAATTTCATCCCAATTATCCCGAATGGTTTGCTCGTGGGTGCTGCCCTGTTGGCGAATATTGTAATAATAGTAAGCAGATAAGCCCCCGATCATAATTACCAGTAGGGCCACAAATACTGTCAGCATGACTCCCATAGTTCTGGGACTATTTTGGCGTTGGATTCTTTCGATTTCGGCCTCACTTATCGGCGCATCATCGTGCTCAAAATCACCTATTTCTGTATCTTGCATTGCGCTTATTTATATATATCAGTAATGTTTTTATTATAGCTAAAAAGCCCATCTTTTTCAACACAAAAAAGCGGCTCCATGCGGGAACCGCAAAGTTCAGTTCAATTGTCGACATCAAACAGTGATCTACCGCATAATTCTGGATCAATAGTGGTCCACCACATAATTCTGGGTTAATAGGGCAGCTAACACTATGATCAAAAACACCATGATCGCCAGCAAGACCCAGAACGCCTTCATCCACTTGCGTTCCACTTCTAAAAAATGTTCCACGCTTTGGAAGCGACCAGTTTGATAGAGAAGGCGATTGCCACAGATGCCAAAATAAATGTACAGTCCGAAGTAACCCGGGATAGTGATGACCATAAGCGGCCATGCTATTGTTTCTATTACTAGGATGCCCAGCACGATCCAGGGCCAGATATAGAGGCCGGTGCCCCAAGCCCAAACCCAGCCGAACAAGAAAGCCGGCCAAGACCACCGGTTAACTGATGGAGGCACTTCTACCTTCTGCTTCTGGACTTGGACCAGAATCGGAGCGGATGCGGGTGGGACATTGGTATCAACTGTAGGGGTAGTAAAAACCCGGACTGGTAACACAGGACTCTCTGGCTGTTGTTGG
>CAYIGX010000038.1:0-5123 GCA_964363095.1 uncultured Candidatus Saccharibacteria bacterium | reverse complement strand
AACGAATTGTTTGATAATACTGTTACCAATACGATTGATAACAGTACTGGCAATAATACAATCAGTAATAATACTATCGGTAACACAATTAATCCCTCGGGTGGTGATGGTATAGCTCCAGACAGCGGCTTGCCTGATCCGGCCACTATCCTGGCGACACTGAAACAAGAAACTGCCACTGCCACTGAACGCATCCGGTCATTAGTGGTGGGTGGTCAGGCCAAAACCGATTTAAGTTTGACAATCTTGTCATCCAAGTTCATTAACACTTTAGCGGATAGCGGACTCGACACTAATTGGTATATCTATACCTCAGCATCGGATCCAGCGAACTTCTATTTAGTAAATATGCCCCGGTCTAGCGGGCAAGTTTCGAAGCGGATCATTATGCCGAAAGCAGATTTTAACTTTGATTTCGATGTCTTGCCGATTCCGCTGGCGCAATGGAAAATTAGTTATGCCGATGCCCTCAAAAAAGCGGAAGAATATGGCGGCAGAAGTTTTCGAGCCCAACATAAAACTTTTGAAGTATCCACTATCCTAGCGTACCCGGCTGCGGGAACGCAACAACAATTAAGCTGGTCGGTTACTTATAAGGCGACTGATCAGAGCGGAGCTTATTTCAAAGTGCAAGTTAATGCGGCGACTGGCGATGCGGTGGTAGTGCCATAATGGGAGCCACCAGAGGGGTGCACGCATTGTGGAAACAATAATTTATTAAATACCTAACGTCTCCGGGTGGCGGAAATTTAGTTTTAAAGCAATATGGCGCAAACAGATTATTACAACATTTTAGGAGTGAGTCGGGATGCCACTCCCGATGATATCAAAAAAGCTTATCGGAAGCTGGCTTTAAAATATCATCCCGACAAAACTAAAGGAGACAAGGAGGCCGAAATTAAATTCAAGCAAATTAATGAGGCCTACCAAATTTTGTCCGATCCGGCCAAGCGTAGCCAATACGATCAATTTGGTAGCGCAGGGAGTACCGGATTTAATGGTTGGACCGGGAATGCCGATTTTGCGGAGGGTTTTGATATGAATGATTTGGGCGGATTTAGTGATATGTTTGATGTTTTCTTTCATGGCGCTACTGGTCGGCGGGGTGGGAAACAGAAAAATCCAGCCAGTATCAAAAGAGGCCAAGATATAGAAGCTAATTTACAAGTTAATTTTACAGAAGCAGCGTTTGGCGCCAAAAAACAAACCAGCATCAATCGATTGATCTTATGTGAAGCTTGCCAAGGGAGTGGCGCCAGCGATGGTAAATTTACCCAATGTTCGGTTTGTCATGGGAGCGGTGAGGTTAGAAAAACGCAAAAAACAATTTTAGGCGCCTTTACCCAAATGTATGTTTGTGATGAGTGCAAAGGTTTAGGCGAGAAACCGAGCCGCGAATGTCGGGAGTGTCGTGGCGAGGGGAGAAAAATGAAAACCGAATTAATTGATATTGAAATTCCAGCCGGAATCGATAGCGGACAAACAATTAAACTGGCGAGATTAGGTGAAGCGGGATGGCGGGGCGGTGTGGCCGGAGATCTCTACGTGATGATTAGAGTTTTGCCGCATAAAGAATTCCAGCGCGAAGGATGGGATTTGTATCGAGCGGAAGCGATCAATTATCCGATAGCGGCGTTGGGTGGAGAAATAGTTGTGCCCACTTTAACAGGAAATTTAAATTTAACTATTCCAGCAGGGACCAAGAGCGGTGATATATTTCGGCTACGGAGCCAGGGCATTCAACACTTAGGTAAAATTACCAGAGGCGATATGTTTGTGACTATTGCGATTGCAATTCCGCAAAAGTTGACCTTAACCGAAAAAAAATTATTAGAAGAGCTGCGTGACGAATTCTCGCGGCATAATCGAGTTAATTAATCATCCCCAGGGGTTTACTTATCATCAACTTTTTGTTATGGTAAAGCCAGTTTTATTTCAATAATCTTTGCAAAATTTTATGGCGCCAACTTGGGATTTAGTGTTGCTGGTGTTTTTTGCCGCGAGTGTGGTCTACGGGTTCTTAATGGGCAAAGACAAGACCCTAATAACTATTTTGGGGGCCTATGTCGGGCTGGTAATTGCGAATCAATGGGGGGCAAGAGTTTTTAGTTTGGTGTCCAGCCAAACCGATGTCTTAAATACGGGCTGGATGCAAGGTAACCTCGCAATTTTTTTCGTTAAAGTCATCTTATTCGCCCTCATCATCTTAGTGATTGCGCAAAGAGGCGGCTGGTTGGCCCATGCGCCAAGCACCATCGGAGTATTTGGGATGGTCATGCCATTGGTGTATAGTGTGCTCAGTGCGGCTCTAATTGCCGCTTCCATCCTCGATTTTTTACCAGAAGAGACCAGAAAACAAGTCATTGAAAAATCAGTTGTCGCTGCGCCATTGGTGGCTTATTATTCTTGGTGGCTGATTCTGCCGGTTCTGCTGATCATCGTGTCGGGTTGGTTCTCTAAAGAATAGACCGGGCGCAACAATTAACATTATTTTATGAAACCGATACAACTATTAGATTGGGGCGGAGGTAGTTTAGTATTCTATCAATGGGGCCGCTTAAAGCGCCGCGAACAAACTCTGCACCTATTGATTTATTTACTCTGGTTTTTGCATATAGCGTTTTGGTTACTTTGGATTATCTTTGTGGCGCCGTATCCAATTGCGCTGACTGTACCGCTGGGATTTAGTTTGGGCATCTTTGCTTGGCTGAAAGATTATTTGTGGCCCATCTTTAATTTATTTATCCTGGGCTGTAATACCTGGTTAATTTTTAAAATTTATCCGCGCGATATTTTAAGCGCATGGTTATTATTGGGGGCGACCTTATTTTTACAGATCATTATTGGGGGGATCGCCATATCCTTAATGACCATGAGCTTATAAGATGTCGAACGGTGCACGTAGATTTTGGGAAATTTTACCGGGCGCTCTGTCGTGGACAATTTTAGCATTGCCGGTAATTTTTTCATTTGTCTGGCCGGCCGGGGTGGCCTACTTTATTATTGTGTTTGATACCTACTGGCTGGTCAAAGCGATGGTAATGGGTGGGCATCTAATTTCTGGTTACGTTCATCTTAAGCGCAATACCGCCATCAATTGGCTGGAGCGGTGCCGGCAAACCGATGATCTGGCGGTTTGGTCGGACGAATTATTCCATCAATTCCATCGAGGACGCGGGTGGCGGCGCTGGAAACTACAAGAAGAGTGGGAACAAGTCGAAGCCATGAAGGCGGCTCCGGCCAAACAAAAATCTTGGCAGGATATTCGCCATGTTTTTCTCTACCCGGTTTTTAAAGAAAGTTACGAAGTAATGGAGGCCTCGGTCAGAGCGTGCCTGAGTAGTAATTACCCCAAAGATAAGATCATGGTAATTTTGACCGTCGAGGCACGAGGAGGAGAACAAGTGGCAGAGAGCGCTCGACGGGTTTGTGCCGAGCACCAATCAGCTTTTTGGGAGTTTATGGTCACAGTCCATCCCGATGAACCGGATGGCAAACGAAAGGGCGCCAATGGGCATTGGGCAGGTAAAATTTTGCAAAAATATTGCGATGAAAACAATATTCCGTACGATGATGTGATTGTCCACTATTTTGATGCCGATACCCTGCCGCATCGCGAGTACCTCCCGTGTGTGACCTATCAATATATTATGAACGAGGAGCGCACCTTCCGCAGTTATCAGCCCATCCCGTTGTTTAATAATAATATTTGGGATGTGCCGGCTTTAAATCGGTTAGTGGCGCTGGGCTCATCCTATTGGCAGATGATCGAATCAACCCGGCCCTACCGGTTGATCAATTTTTCGTCTCAAGCCATGAGCTTAAAAACCCTTGTTGATATTGATTTTTATGATCGACAAGTGGTGTCCGATGATTCGCGTCAATTTTATCGGGCTTATTTCCAATATAATGGCAACCACAAAGCTATACCCATTTTTACTCCCGTATCGATGGATGCGGTGTTGGGTAAGAGCTGGTGGGATACCGTTAAAGCCCAATATATTCAAAAACGGCGCTGGGCATGGGGGATTGAACACTTCCCTTATTTAATGGAGAAGTATTTTACTACCCGCGGGCAATTAACTTGGTACCAGCGATTTATTCATCCCTTCCGCACATTAGAAGGTCATGTCTCGTGGTCGACCTCATCCCTCTTGATCGCTTTGGGTGGGTGGATGCCGGTGATTCTGAACGAGAATTTTCGTACCACCGTGTTGGCGTTTAATCTGCCGGTCTTAGCCAGAGATATTTTAAGTGTTACTTGGTTGGGAGTCATCGTGTCTACTTTCATTTCTTTTTCGCTTTTGCCGCCTCGTCCCAAAAAATATGGTCGTTGGAAAACGATAGAAATGTTGGTGCAATGGGTGCTGGTCCCTATTTCGGGAATTATTTTTGGGTCTATTCCGGCTCTGGATGCCGAGACCAGATTGATGTTAGGCAAGTACTTGGGGTTTGCTGTTACTCATAAAGAGCGCAAAAGCAAAATCCTGGCAATTTTGCAAGAAGGTAACCCCTCGGGGGAGTAAGGGAATAAATTTAGCTTTAGCAGAGCTGATTTTTCTTGGGGGCACAGGGGTAAGCTTGACTTGCTTCTTAAGGAGGCCTATAATTTGTCTTGCTATAGATTAATAGTTTAACAAGGAGAACTAAGGACCGGATTTCCAATTAGGATGATCCAAGGAGTCCCAAACCGCTTTAGCGGTTGGGTTTTCTCTATAACTTAGTGCCTAACACTCCTGCCTTGACAACTGAGAAGTAACTAGATTAGTGCGTAATCCAATTTTCTTTTTAAGTTTCAAATTTCAAACTTTTTTGAGAGTTTGATCCTGGCTCAGGATTAACGCTGGCGGCATGCCTAACACATGCAAGTCGAATGTGACCCCTCGGGGAACACATGGCAGACGGCTGAGTAACGCGTGGGTATCTACCCTCGGGTCGGGCATAACCCCGCGAAAGCGGGGATAATTTCCGATATGTCTTCGGATGAAAGATTTATTGCCCGAGGAGGAACCTGCGTCCGATTAGCTAGTTGGTAAGGTAACGGCTTACCAAGGCGATGATCGGTAACTGGTCTGAGAGGATGACCAGTCAGACTGGGACTGAGACACGGCCCAGACTCCTAC
>CAYIGX010000037.1:0-5144 GCA_964363095.1 uncultured Candidatus Saccharibacteria bacterium | reverse complement strand
GGATCAGTTACTTTGGTTAATTTTTGATTACGGAATTCCGGATCCGTAAACATCCGCGGGATTTCCACTAATGTAGCGCCAGATTCATCATCGGCTAGCAATGCCAACATGGCATTTCGCATATAATGCTCAAACATTGGACCGATAACCTGATTATTACCCGTGGAATCAAATAGTTTATAAAAGATAGTGATCATTTGCGATACTACTTCTTGTTTTTGATTGGGGGTAACTGCATCCAGCATATTAAGCCCCATCGGCCTGTCTAAATCCGGCGGATAGAAATGAATAACGTCATCTATCCGCTCCTTGGGAATTCTAGCCAACAACCAATCTGTCATATCGCCATGAGGATCAACCACACAAACTCCTTTACCGGCTAAGATGTCCTGATATGCCAAGTTTTGCATCCAAGTGGTTTTGCCTGTGCCAGTTTTGCCAATGCAATAAATATGACGCCGGCGATCATCTTCTTTCATCTTAATAACATTTTCTACGCCCCGATAAACGCTCTTCCCAAGCACAATCCCCTCCTTAGGCAAATTACTGGGAGGGGACAATCTTTTAGCCCGCATCCACTTAATATTTGGGGTCTCTAATCGAGAACTCGGCAAATGCCACAAGGAAGCAATCTCTTCAGTATTAAGGATGTCTGGCCGACCCCCACTAAACAAACGGAAGATAAATTGAGTCAAAATTTTTGCCTTGGGCAGCTTGCTAATGACAAACCGATTAACACTAGAATTATACTGGCCAAAGCTACTTAAAACATTGTTAAGATTAATCTTAGCTTCTTCGTTGGTTGCCGCCGCCGTCATCACTCGCACCACTACCTCAAATCCAGGTTTAGTTGCCTTCTCACCGACGGCATCGATGATCTTTTCTTGAGCGGCAGTTAATGGCTCAGGGGCCACACCTTTCCGAGTATTATCTTTAGCGATAGACGGAATCAGAATACCCCCCAACCCTTCAAGTACTCCTTTCACCAACGAATCACCTGAGAATTTACCAGATTTCATCGCCTCCGCTATTCGTTTGCTCCGCTTTTGCCAATTATCCCCGATGGGCCGCAAGCAAATCTGGATTCCCGCTCCTTCCATGTTTTCATTCAATTTGCTCAAAACATTGGTTAGTGAATTAAGGCTATCACTTTCGAAACTCTTATAAGTGCGAATTGGATAAACATAATCTTTTTCCAAAGCTAATTGAATAGCAGCGGTGGCACAGTGTCCCGGGAGAATATTAGGATCGTCCACTTCTTCCACCGAGGCATCTGGATATTGAGCAGTAATTTGCTTCTCTAACAGTGAGGCAATCCTATCGGGTACACTAGCATAAAAAGCAATCAATCCCTTAGCGGCAAGGATCTCAAAAGTAATGTGCTTCCCTTTCAAAATATCTTGCACTGCATGCAAATTACAGAGCAAGATTTCTACTGGCGCAATTAAATTTTTTAGTTCTTTATTTTTATCCGCTTCCGGATCGCCCTTAGGCACCGTGATACAAAAAAGCTTTCTACTCGAAGCGGAATTGGCCTGCCAACGCTCGAATTTACTCCGGTTATATTTAGACAGAAAATATCCACCCATGGTGAGTCCAAGCAAAATAATGAAATCTGTTCATAATCAGTGTAACCAGTGGTTAATATTCTATATCCTATGCCCTAGTGGGCAATTTGGCCGTGGTCGTCATGCATAAATTGATAAGATCAGGTAACTTGGGCAGCGCAACGCACCTGGGTAATCTCCGCAGCGTCAATTTTAGCGACCAACTCTGCATATTCTGCCGGAGTAATAATATGATTAGCCTTCAATATTTCCCGAGCGGTCGCAAATTGCTGTGCAGATATCAACTCATCAACCTGCGACTTGGCCGTTTGACTTTGTTCTTGATTAGCCGCAGTTTCCAAAACCGCTCGAGTAACTACTCCTTCTTTTTTATCTGCAGTAGCTTCGATAAAATCTTGCAATAATTCCCGGGATTTAGCCGATGGCAGATGGGCTGACTGCAAGATTTTAGTCAATTGTCGTTTATAATGAGCTACTTCTTTGACAATACTTCCTAACTCTCTTACGAATTCGTGTTTGTCTTGATAGTTTAATATTTCTGCCCGCCATTCTGCATCTGTTTTCTCGCCGGGAGTAAACAATTCTGTATCCAGCACTTTTTCTAACTGTTCTAGCACCTCCAAGCCAGAAGTAATAAATTTATCAATAATATCGATAAGGTTTTGCATATACTCTAGTCGGTCACAGACCTCAAACCCCTCTTCCCATTCTGCGGCCTCTTTGTCCGTAAAAACCCCTAAATCTACCGCTTCACTGATTTTGCTCCACATTTCTGAACGCAAGGCAGTCACGTCTTCTGGGAAAAGCTCATTTTCTTCGGCGACAGATTCTAATGTCTCTGTTTCTATCATTGATTTTGATTATTATATGATTCTGTGAACCCTCCTGCGCTGAAGCTACGGACGGGCGGGCACGCTAGATACTTGTCAGAATGACGGAGGAGTAGGATGCTCCGATGTCCCGATAAACATCGGGAAGCGGAGCGACTGGTTGTTACGAACAACCAGTTGTGGTGGCGCATTCGCGGCAAGCGAAACAAGTGCCAGAGCGCACCATCAGCGCCCCGCAAGTCGGACACAACGGGGCATATTTACTATCATATTTGGGGTCAGGCCCGTTGTTTGCCTCCATGTTCAACGTCAGAACCGGCTGATCGGCCGATTCCACTACGGGCTTTTCTCCTGCGGAGGTTTTGGGAATTATCAACATACTGTCGCCATTGCCATTGGCGGCCGGGGAACTTGCGTGGCCATTACCATTCATAATTCCGAGGGCCATTTGTCGATCTAATGACAAGAAATTCATCCCTAACCAGCGGCCAATGTAGTCGGTCATCGATTTGGCCATGGGAATATCCGGGTTATTAGTCATCCCCCACGGATCGAACCGCAAATTAAGAAATGAACTCACAATGGTTTCTGGCGATACACCTTCTTGCAACATTTTAGAGCAAAGAATACCCATAGCAGTTAAGAGCCCTGAGACCACAGAGCCCTCTAATCCGGCGTTAATGAAGACCTCTCCCAAATCGCCATTCTCGAATTTATTGGCGGTAATGTAAACTTTGTGCTGGCCATTGATAACAACTTTGTGGGTAATGCCTTCGCGGGTCTGCGGCATTTCGCGATGGCGCGATGGTACCGTTAACATCCCGCCTTCTTTGCCACCTTTAACGGTGAGCGGCTGAGAGGCCTTGCAGTTGTCCCGATACAAAGCAATCGCCTTAAGGCCCCGACGCCAGGCCTCGACATAAATTTCTTCAATGGCCTCCACTGTGGCGTCTTCGGGCATATTCACGGTCTTACTGATAGCACCGGAGAGGAAGGGCTGAACGGCGGCCATCATTTCGATATGGCCCATCGGCTGAATGTAGCGCACCCCGCCGCCGCACTTGTTGGCGCAATCGAAGATCGGCAAATCTTCGGTTTTAATTTCGGGTGCTCCTTCGATGGTGCCATGTTCCAGCACATATTGTTTAATTTGTTCGATTTGGTCGCCCGTGTAACCGAGATTGCGCAGAGCCGGCTCGACCGATTGATTAATAATGGAGTAACCTCCGCCCCCCGATAATTTCTTATATTTCACTAACGCAAAATCCGGTTCGATGCCGGTGGTGTCCACATCCATCAAGGGACCAATGGTCCCCGTGGGGGCAAGAAGCGTAGTTTGGGAATTGCGGTAGCCAAATTCTTTGCCCAAATTAAGGGCTTCGATCCATTCATTAATAGCCCCTTGCTGTAAATCGGTATCTGGCACTTCGCGTAAGTTCTCGGCGGCATATTTATGCATTTGGATGACCGCCAACATGGGAGCAACATTTTTGGCATACTCAGCAAACGCTCCCACTCTAGAAGCAATCTTGGCCGACATCGCATACGCTCTGCCCGTCATAATGGCGGTGATGGCGGCGGCGACGTTGCGCCCTTCCACGCTATCGTAGGGCATCCCGAGGCGCATCAGGTAAGCCCCGAGGTTAGCGTAGCCGAGGCCCAACGGCCGGAACCGGTGGCTATTCATGGCAATGGTATCCACGGGATAAGAACTGTAATCAACAATGATGTCTTGGGCAAGAGTCATTAATTCGACGGCCCGGTCGAAGGCCGCGACATCAAACTTGCCGTCCTCGTCAGTAAATTTAACTAAATTGATGGAAGACAGGTTACAAGCGGAATCGTCGATAAACATAAACTCACTGCAAGGATTGCTGGCATTGATGCGACCAGAGACCGGGCAAGTGTGCCAATGATTGACCGTGGTGTCGTATTGGAGGCCGGGGTCGGCACATTTCCAAGCGGATTCGGCAATTAAGCGCATTAAGTTGCGGGCTTTGTAAGTTTGTACCACTTCGCCGGTGGTTACCGCTTTGGTCTGCCATTCTTCGTCAGCTAAGTAGGCCTGCATAAATTCATCGGTCATCCGAATGGAATTATTCGAATTTTGGCCCGCTATCGTCTGATACGCTTCGCCATTGAAATCGGAATCGTAACCTTCCCTAATTAAGGCCTGCGCCTTTTCTTCTTCGCGGGCTTTCCATTGAATAAAATCTTCCACTTCGGGATGGTCAATATTCACGATCACCATTTTGGCGGCCCGCCGGGTAATGCCGCCCGATTTAGTCGCCCCGGCTCCGGCATCCAGCACTTTTAAGAATGACAGAAGCCCCGAAGGGTTGCCCCCGGTGGAAAGTTTTTCGAAGCGAGACCTGAGGGTCGAAAAATTAGTGCCGGTTCCCGACCCCCATTTAAATAAGCGGGATTCGCGTTTAACTAAATCGAAAATATCTTCTAAAGTGTCCTTGATGGATTGAATAAAACAGGCGCTACATTGCGGCCGGGCGTAAGTGTCCGGTGAGTCCTCGATTTTATCGGTGGCGGGATTGTAGCAATAAAAACTGGAATCGGTCGGACGAGAAATGCCATATTTTTCGAACATCCCAACATTGAACCAGACCGGCGAATTGAAAGCGGCTTTTTGGTGCAGTAATAAGTGTGTCAGTTCTTCGTAAAAAACTTTTGCCACACTGGGGTCGGTAAAATAGCCGTAAGTTTCGCCGGCCTTCGCGATCGCGGTCGCCAC
>CAYIGX010000036.1:0-5182 GCA_964363095.1 uncultured Candidatus Saccharibacteria bacterium | reverse complement strand
GTAATTTCGAGCGCATTAGGGAGCGTGGCGATTTGTTGATCCGGGTTGATGATGGTCAAATCCCAAGTTCCCGCCTCGGCGCTGTGTAAATCGAACTTGGCATCTTGAATACTGGTGGAGCTCATTACTTCGATGTCAGTCCCCCAGACGACTAAATCCCCTTTCGTCAATTTGAGCTGAGTAACGCCGGTAATAACAAAATTTTCTCCGATAATTTCGGTGATTGTCAGAATAGTTTCGGCTTCTGCGGTGTCAGGAATAATTTTGGTGAGGTGCGGAGCCGCCACCGGAGGCAAAGAGTTGATAGCTAAGGGAGTGCCACGATCGATTACTTCCGCATCTAAATTAATCGCCGCATTGGCTTCGTGCCAACTGGCAGGCAATTCTCCATCAGCATATTCCGTATTGCGTTCCATTGATGTTTTAGCACTGACGCTGCCAAAGAAAGGTGCTCCACCATCACCAGCCGTATCAATGAGAATTCCTTCGGCATTGTAAGGGCCATCGTAAATACGGATTTGTAAATTGCTATTGGCAAGAGTCACGCTACTAGTTTTGTAATCGGGTTCTACATTCAAAACTGACGGCGGTTTTCCTGATCCTGCTGGATCATCGGGCCCATAATGGGAAATCAAAAAATATCCTTGCTTTGGGATAATGGGTGTTGTGAAGATATCTGGGTCGGGATTGATATCGGCTGGAATTGCCAGCATTAAAGCTTCCTTGTCGGAACTCTTGATGTATTTGGTGATTTGCCATCCGGTGATTGGAATATCAATATCGGTAGTATTCTTGAGCTCTATCCATTCATCCGAACCATCAGATGAACTTCCCGCCCAAGCCAACTCATTGATGATTACCTCCGGCACTTCCGTTTCAGCAATACTGACCATTGGTCTGAAAATAGATAACAATAAAAAAATTCCAACAATTAGTACCCCCAATTTCTTCATCTCTGACCAAGTTTAAATTATATTTAGTAAACACACTATATAGTGTGTTTACTTACCTTTATGGATTCTATTGCGAAAGTACTGTTGGATAGGGTCTGATGTGACATCTCGTTTAGAGGAATATTTCGGTTGCTTATCAATTGCGCTAGCCAATATCTCGTTATGCCTAACCAAGCTCTGTTGCACTAAAGATATAGTATTAGGAGAAGCTTTGAGATCTTCGTGAATTTTTTCGTAAGTATGATTTTGCAAAATCATTCCTGCTATTAAAATTCGGCGAATGATATCTACTAATTCCTTTTTGGTTAACAATGCTTCCAACAGTTTTGGTAGTTGAGAGTCAGGTGTATTAGATATCAACTTTGCCAGCCGATTGATTTCCAGGGGATCAATAGCATATACACTATCTCCCCCCAGCGTAAGAAGTTGAGATTTAGAGCGGGGTTTTCTTTTCCTTTCCCTCATCGAGTCCATAATTTGATAATAACACACTATATAGTGTGTTTGAAGAAAAGGTTTGATGGAGAGGGATATTAAAGAGTGATATCAAAAATGGAGAGTGAGATTAAAATAAGAAGTGGGCCGGAATTTTGCTAAATAATTCGCTGAATAATTAGTGTTATCCGGGCTATAAAAGAATTATTTGGCCAAGGGTTGTTAACAGGGGTAGATAGGGTGGTTAACAGGGGTGGTTAACCCAGCTTTGCCGTCTCAGAGCTGATTTTTGCAGGGGTGTTGATATGGCATATCAACCCTCAACTGGCGTTACACTAAAGGTCAATTTAGGGGTAGATTTTGGTCACCAAAAAATCTCTGGTGTTTTCTTTGACAGACCCCCAAATTTCAAGTAGATTAGGGGTGTTGTGACCGCTTGAGTTCAACTGGAAGTCACGGCGACTATATTAAACATTTTCGGGTTATTTCGGCTCTAATTATTCAAAAATTTCATGCAATTGAGTTTAACTATCACTGCCAATTTCATTACGACACAACGCCAGATTAGCTGGCGCATAGAGGGATAGTTTGTCCAAATTTTTGAATCGTGCGACCGACCTGAAAATAATTTCAGTGAGGTTACATTATGGAAAGTTGGTTAACAATTTTGCTCTGGATAGTAGGGGGTGGCTTAGTCGGTTACTATGTGCGGTTAATGGCATCGCAACGCAAAGTCAGCCACGCCGAAGCCGAGGCCGACAAGATTCTCAAGAAGGCCCAAGATAAATTAGACGAAGCGGCGAACAAAGAAAAAGAGATCGTGATTGCGGCCAAAGAAGAGGCCTCTAAAATTCGCGAACGGGCGGAAAAAGAGGAACACTCCAGAAGAGCAGAGATTTCGGATTTAGATAAACGCTTGCGCCAAAAAGACGAGACCTTGGATAAAAGGGCGATGGAGCTCGACAAGAAACAAGAGGCGATTTTTGAGCAAGATAAAAGCATTAAAGAGGTCAAAGAAGAAATCTTGAAGATTCGCGACCAGCAAGAAGAAAAGTTATCTGCTATCGCGAAATTAACTAAAGATGAGGCCAAAGAGCTTCTCCTTAAGAGGGCGGAAAAAGATGCCAAAGACGATATTGTTAAATTAATTCATGATATCGAGAGCCAGGCCCGGGAAGAAGCCGATGCGAAGGCGCGCGATATTATCTCAACTGCTATAGCGCGGTATGCCGGAGAAACTGCAGTTGAGAATACAACTTATAGTGTGCCGATTCCCTCTGATGAAATGAAGGGTCGCATTATCGGAAAAGAAGGGCGGAACATTCAGGCCTTCGAGCGCGCTACAGGCGTGGATCTAATTGTGGATGATACTCCGGATGTAGTAGTCATCTCTTGTTTCGATCCAGTCAGACGGGCGATCGCCAAAAATGCTTTAGACAAACTGGTTGCCGATGGGCGTATCCAGCCGGCCAGAATCGAGGAAGTGGTCGAAAAAGCCACTAAAGAAATTACTACTGAAATCAAGAAAGCGGGAGAAGAAGCCGTGATGGAAGTCGGTGTTACAGGGCTCCCGATGGATTTGGTTAAAATTATTGGCCGATTGAAGTATCGGACCAGTTATGGCCAAAATATGTTACAGCATTCCATTGAGACAGCTCATTTGGCGGGATTAATGGCAGGCCAGATCGGAGCGGATGTGCGCATGGCAAAATTAGCCGCTTTAATGCACGATGTCGGCAAGGCGTTAGATCACGAATTCGAAGGTGGACATGCCGAACTGTCGCGCGATATTGCTATCAAGTATGGGTTACCCAAAGAAGTGGTACACGCAGTCGAGGTGTCGCACGGCGATGCCGGCGGGCCCACCACCGCCATTGATTTTATCTCAATAGCGGCCGATGCCATCTCCTCTTCCCGTCCGGGAGCCAGAAGAGAAAGTTTGGAGCAATTCATTAAACGGTTAAGTGAGCTCGAAAATATCGCCAAAAGCTTTCCCGGGATTGATCGGGCCTATGCCATCCAAGCTGGTCGAGAGATCAGGGTGTTAGTGATTCCGGAAGAGGTGGATGACCTTGGAATTATGAAAATGGCCAAAGAGATCGCCCAAAGGATCGAAAAAGAGATGACTTATCCGGGTACGGTCAAAGTTAATGTTATTCGGGAACTTCGAGCCGAGGAGGTCGCCAAATAATTCCCATCTGGTAAAATTGATCATAACTTTAACTCAATAAAATGTTAGAAGTTAAAAGAACAGTCCTGTCTAATCGCCTGAGAATCGATGTGGTACCAATGAGATCGACAGAAACGGTAGCCGTGTTCATTAAGGCGCGCGCCGGTTCTCGGTATGAAGGTGATAACAATCATGGAATTGCCCACTTTCTTGAACACATGTTCTTTAAAGGTGGCGATCGTTATCCCACTCCCCGGTCGGTCGCCGAGGCCGTAGATGGTGTGGGTGGAGTTTTCAACGCTTTTACGGGCAACGATACGGTGGGTTATTACATCAAGGTGGCCAAAGAAAACATCGAACTAGCATTCGATGTCTTATCTGATATGCTCCTTAACTCCAAGTTTAAGCAAGAGGATATCGACCGGGAAAAAGGCGTGATTCAAGAGGAGTACAATATGTATCAAGATAATCCTCGTTCAGTCCTCTCGGACGAATTTCAAAAATTGATGTATGGGGATCATCCCTTGGGTCTGCCTATTTTGGGCAATCTGAATTTTATCCGGAAAACTACCCCCCAAGATTTTATCGATTACCAGAAAAAACTTTATTCACCAGCCAATATGGTTGTAGCAGTAGCCGGGAATACCACTCTGGCCGAGGTAAAAAATCTGGTCAATAAATATCTCAAACTAGACAAAGGTGGCAAAAAGAATCTTCCGTTACCTTACGTTGCTCCAAAAACTTATAAAACTCGACTCAAGGTTATCAATAAAAAAACTGAACAGGCGCATCTCTTGATTGGAATGCCCACCTTCGGCGGCCTAGACCCCGATAGATATGTCGCAGATGTGTTGGCAGTCATCTTGGGCGGTGGAATGAGTTCTCGACTGTTTACGAGCGTTAGAGAGCGTCACGGACTGGCCTACTATGTATGGGCGAGCCACGATATGTATGCCGATGCCGGAAATTTTAGTATTGGCGCCGGTGTCAGCATCAAAAAAGTTGAATTTGCGATTAAATTAATTCTGGAAGAGTTAAAAGAGATTATAACTACCCCTGTCCCGACTAAAGAATTGCAGAAAGCTAAGCAGTCCATCATTGGTCATATGGTTCTACGGCTGGAAAACTCTGACACAGTGGCGAGTGCGGTCGCATATCAGGAATTATTGTACGATAAAGTGGAATCCTTAGCTGAAATCAAGCGAAAATATCGGGCTGTCACCGTAGAAGATGTGCAAAAACTCGCTAAAAAGATATTTAGAAGTGATAAAATCCTTCTGGCCGTGATCGGCCCCTACAAAGATAAAGCGGTTTTCACTAAGTTATTAAAATAAATATATCAGAGGTAGTCCTTCGACCCGTCCTTCGCTCTGCGAGCTTCCGCCTTCGCATGAGCTTCCGTCTTCGCTCTCCAAGCTATGGCGGACAAGACGGAGGGCTGGCGCAAGCTCAGGATAAATTAACAAGTTAATTTAGAGAGGAATATGATGGAAAGAACTTTCTCGATGATCAAACCGGATGCGGTAAAGCGCGGGTTGATCGGTGAAATTATAGCTACATTTGAAAAAGCTGGTCTAAAGCTAACGGCTATGAAGATGCTGCAGCCATCTCGCGAACTGGTTAG
>CAYIGX010000035.1:0-5284 GCA_964363095.1 uncultured Candidatus Saccharibacteria bacterium | reverse complement strand
GCTCATCCAGACCGGGCAATTTTAGTATTAGCAATCTGAATTTGCTCAATGGGGTTATTAACAGATGAAGATATCTTTCCTCCAATGGCCGGGTGAGGGCTGGGAGAATGGTGTGTAATGGGGGATGTTATAATACAGCTAGTTATTCTTAAACAGAAAACCTATGAATCTAGTACCTATGGTCATCGAAAAGTCCTCGTTTGGCGAAAGAGCTTTTGATATTTATTCCCGCCTCCTCAAAGATCGGATTATTTTTATTGGTGACCCCATCGACGACAATGTGGCGAATTTGGTGATTGCCCAACTATTATTTTTAGAGGGCGAAGACCCCAAGAAAGATATTTATATGTATATCAATAGCCCCGGAGGGTCAGTTACAGCTGGTCTTGCCGTTTATGACACGATGCAATACATCAGATGCGATGTGTCGACGATGTGCGTGGGCATGGCGGCCTCGATGGCCGCGGTACTGTTGGCGGCGGGAGCCAAAGGCAAAAGATTCACTTTGCCGCATTCGCGGATTTTGATTCACCAAGTGATGGGAGGAGCCCAAGGCCAAGCTAGCGACATCGATATTCAAGCCAAAGAGATTTTGCGGATTAAAGACATCTTAAATCGGATTTTATCCGACCATACTGGCCAACCGATAAGCAAGGTGGAGCAAGATACTGATCGGGATTATTATATGGCGCCGGAAGAAGCCAAAAAATATGGCGTGGTCGATAAAGTTATCGAAAAATCTAAAGTTGTCGTGGCGGCTTAAACCATTTCGCTAAATAATGTTTGACAGGAGCTAATTTTTTAGTAAAATAATAAAAAGTCCGAAGAGGATTAATATGCACTTTGTTTTGAGTTCTAGAT
The DNA here is from genome assembly GCA_964363095.1 of uncultured Candidatus Saccharibacteria bacterium. Lineage (GTDB taxonomy): Bacteria > Patescibacteriota > Kazan-3B-28 > Kazan-3B-28 > UBA10110 > UBA10110. The sequence goes on along the minus strand of CAYIGX010000035.1, from coordinate 4,423 downwards.
TACTAGACAAGAAGGAGACGGTATCATGAATGACGACTTGGTTATACAAGACCTGAAGGATGCGGTTCGAGTCCATCAAACACAGGGTGTAAGTCTGGTCACGAAGATGTCAGAAATTGACATTCGGGGCGGTACGCCAGAGAAGCGAGAAAAGTTCCGCCAGCTTCGCGATGAGGCCATTCGGCTGATCGGCGAATCCGAGACATCTATCGATGCTTTTGTATCCAACCTGAAAAACGTCGATCCGGGCATTTAGTAAAGGGGGGGCGGCAACTATTGCCGCCTTTTTGTTATGATGATGGGTGATGTACCCCGTTAGAAATCAGCGCCTAATCTTAAAGTTTCATGTCGTCATCCTGAACTTGATTCAGGATCTCTCCCCCGGAGATGCTGAAATCCCAGCATACGCGGGACACATAAATTCAGCATGACAAAACATAGGATGACAAGAAGTATTATTTAATAACTAACCTAATAACTAAATTTCTAATGGGGTGAATACACAAATCCTAGAACAAAATTTGGGTTTACTGGTGGGGCAAGATCAGGTCAAACAATTGTTGACTAAATCTTTATTGGCCGGCAATTGCTCAGCTTATTTATTGGTCGGGCCACCGCATATCGGCAAAGGGTTCTTATCTCGAATAATGGCCGCCAGTTTACACCAGGAAATTAATGTATTTCGTGTCCATCCTGATACCATCGCTTTTGACGATATCTTGCAAAAAAATCTAGACGAAGATGGTGAAAAACAATGGAAGGACTCAGTTGTTGAATTTATTCATTTAATTTATCTATCGCCGGTAAGTTCCTCAGTCAAAATTGGCATTATCGAAAATATTGACCGATTTAGTGTAAAGGCAATGAACGCTCTCCTAAAAACTTTAGAAGAGCCGCCAGCGCGGGCGATGCTTATTTTGACTGCTCAAGAAATCAGCAATGTCTTACCAACAATTATATCTAGAACCCAAATGGTGCGATTACATTATTTATCCGATGTTGAAATCGAGCAGTATGTAAAGAATTACACTACAGAACAAGTATCTGAGATTGTGATGCTGACTAACGGAGCCGTAGGTACGGCTAGTCAGTTAATCAATCAGCCCAAATTATTGGCCAAGGCCTTGGCGGGGTTAAGTAATTTTCAGGCCTTAATGCATAAAGATATTTTTTCTATGATACAGATGTCTAATATTAAAGACCGGGACGAAGCCATCACTCTATTACAATTATGGCTCAATTTAACTCGCCGCACTCTAATTAGTAAATTAGGTGGAGAAACCAATAACTTGTTAACCGAATTGTTGCCCAAATATTCGGTGGCGGATCTAATTAAATTAATTGATCGGCTAAAATTGGCGATTTCCGCTATCGAGGCCAATGCCAACATTAGAGTTACTCTGGAATCAACCGCCCTTTCAGTCGTTTAAGTTTTGTTATAATAAGAAAGTTCCTAGTATAATCTGATTAAGATATATTTTTAGCTAATGGCAATGTTAGAATTGATTATTTTTGCAGCTACCGTCATCCTGTTAATTATGATTTTGCGCAAATTACCCCTCGAAAAAGAGGTGGTTAAAAAACTCTCTCACGCCGCTCGGCAAACAGATATGGATGAAACTAACGACGAAGAGAGCGCAGACGAAGATGTAGTGGCTAGGGCCGATCGCTTGGCTGGGGCCGGCGAATACAAAAAAGCCGAACGGATTTATTTGCGCTTGATTACTAAAGATCCCCAAGCCGCCGGTCTGTATAATAAATTGGCTTTGGTTTATCTGGGAGACAAGAACTACAAGGATGCCGCCAATGCTCTCGAGCAGGCCTTGCAATTGGAGCCCGATAATGATACTTTTTACAATAATCAGGGATTACTCTTCTACCAGCAAGGTGAGTACGAAGAGGCCCTCGAGAGCTACGAAAAGTCCATCTCTATTAACAACAAGGTAGCATCACGCTTTATGAATTTGGGCTTGGCCTACTTTATGTCTAAAAAATATCGTAAGGCCGCCGATGCTTATGAAAAGGCATTAATTTTAGAGCCACATAACGAGGAATATAAACGGTTACTGGCTGAAGCCGAAGCCAAACTAAAATAGTGGGTTAGCAGGTTGGCTGGTTAGCGGGTTAGTTCCTGCCGGTGTAGCTCAGTGGTAGAGCAATCGCTTTGTAAGCGAAAGGTCGCGGGTTCGAATCCCATCACCGGCTCCAGTCTTCGCCCCCCCTCAATTTCTGTGCGCGACCAGTAACTTAAACTTGTGGACATTCAGGGAAATTGGGGAGGGGCTTCGCCTGGCTCCGCCGGATTAATAAAAGCGAAGATTGCCCTGCGTAGTTTGCAAGAACGTAGCATGGGCTACGATGATTGAAAACATGCCGGGATACTCAAGCGGTCAACGAGAGCGGTCTGTAAAACCGTTGCCTTTATGGCTACGTAGGTTCGAACCCTACTCCCGGCACCAGCCTACGCTCTTTGAGCTTCGGCTGGCTACGCCAGAAAACTTACCATATCCACATATGGTAGTTTTGGGGTTCGAACCTAGATTAGACCAGAATGGTTGATTTGTTGAGGTGGTTGACATCAAAGATATCAGATATATAATGAGTCAAACCTTTCTACTCGTTTCGTTGTCTGCTCTTTGATAGAACAGCGAATCTTTTTCAAAAAGGAGGTGCCATTGTGCGCCCAATAGATTTACCGACCGGGTCAGAAGGGGAGGGGTCGGATAGCGAGGCGCTATTTCCAGATAAACCAGACGTAATCATTGTCCTAGCTTTAGAGAAAGGCGGTTGCTCGCACATTCAGAAGTTAGTGGAGGCCTGGGAAACGTTCCAGAAGGCAAATGATGGTGTACCTACAATCACTCAACAAGAAGTAATTCGCGATAAGTTGCTGGTAGGCTGCATTATACCTTCCCCAAATCTAGATAGCTCTCCTGGTATGGGGGCGGCACTGCTGATGCTAGTTGATATTGAACTCGTTTGCCGTAAAAGAGGTTGGCAAAAAGTAGCTGTAATTTGCCACCCCGGTCATATCCAATTATTTCAGCAACAGCTGGTGAGCTTGGGTTTGACGGTAGTTGAATCAATCCCTGTTCCATGATCTTTTATGCGAAAATCAGCTATCTTCTGATAGCTGATTTTTTATTGCCGATTTGCGGAGGAGGGGTTAGTTTTGGTAAGATTTGACCAGGAGGGTTAAAGTGTGCCCACGTAGCTCAGTTGGTAGATTTATCCGCCACAATGCCGAGGTAGCTCAGTGGTAGAGCAACGCAATGGTAATGCGTCGGTCGTGAGTTCGACTCTCATCCTCGGCTCCATGCATTGGGCGGAGCAACTCTCCTCCTGCGCTTAATCTCGTTGGAAATAGAAAATTATTCTCTTCCGATAAGATGAAGTGTAGCAGGGTAACATTTTATTTGCTCTAGCGGCAGTTTTTCAATACAATCAAATCATCACCTGTTGTTTGACAAGGAGGCGATATATGGCCGATCATGATGAACATGACCAGATTGATTCAGTAGAGTTGTCGCAAATGTTGCGACAAAGATTGGACGACCTGTCTAAGTTATTAGGTGAAAAAGATGGCACAATAAAAACTTTGACAACTAATCTTGCGTCCGCTGAGGAATCTTTCAAGGAATATGAGGGATTATTTACTGAATCACAAAAAGAGAATGGTTCGTTACTAGCACGAATCAAAGAACTTACAGGTCAACTCGAGGAGGCTAGGCTGTCTAAAAAGAAGTTCAAAACTGATGCAGCTGAGAGTCGCGAAAAATTGCATGTAGCAGAGCAACAAATTGCAGACTGCTATGCAATAATCGCTGATGTTTTCTTTGAAATCGAATCAATCTTGTCTGTCCATACGAAAGTTAGTGCCACCGTATGTGACGCTGATGAATCTAAATTTGAACAGCCCCTCGTAAAGGCAATATTTGTCTGTTGTGGCACTGGTCACCACGAAAACAAGAACCTGCAAAGATTCTTGAATCTTCAGAAGATGTTGCCCATGATTGATTTTGGTGATGAACCAAAATTCATTCTGACCGATTCTAACCGCCCGTCTTTGCCTGACGATATAGACGCGATAGTTTTGTTTGCTGCTGGGCTAACTCATGGTGATACGTCATATCTCCGAAACAGATCCGACGGTGTGCATATATTCAGTCATAATTACAGTTTAGCCTCGTTAGCTCAAGAGATTGGCAGATGGTTAGACAGTAAAGTTTTGGCTACCGTAGTCAGGTAATCGCGCATATTAAGTCAGCACATTGACCTCTCCCTTCGAGGGGTCTTTTAAATACGTATTATAATAAGCAGTTATGACTACTGCGGTTTTTACTACACCTTTAGCGGATCGAATGCGCCCAGCCACCCTGGAAGGTTTTTTTGGACAGGAAGAGTTAGTGGGCAATAAATCGTT
>CAYIGX010000034.1:0-5418 GCA_964363095.1 uncultured Candidatus Saccharibacteria bacterium | reverse complement strand
GCGTCACAGTGGACAAAGATTTGTATGACGATAAATATCCGGGACCCAATAGTAGTTATCAAGTTGTCGATATCAAAGCCGACACTTATAACATGGATGGGGCTATGGCCCTGAAGTATGCCAGAAGTCGTCAATCTACTTCTGATTTTGACCGGGCCAGGCGGCAACAAAAAATAATGATTGCAATTAGAGCTAAAGCGCAGGAGCAAAATATTTTAGCCAATCCTGCTAAAGCCATTGCCATTTTAGATTTAATTACTGACCACCTTGAAACCAATCTCAAACTCACCGAAATGAAGCGATTCATCACTCTGTTTAAAGATCTCAACACAAGCAATTTAGTTACTAAAGCATTCGATGATTCACCGACCGGACTCTTATATGCCACTAAGGTCAATGAAATTTATGTTTTACAACCAGTCGGGGATAATTACACCCAGATTCAAGCATATGTAAAAAAAGTCCTATCCGGCGAAGCGGCGGTAGCTGAAGCAGAGCAGCAAGTGAGCCGCGAGCCATTAAAAGTAGAAGTGCTGAACGGCACTAGTACAACTGGTTTAGCGAAAAAAATTGCGACGCAATTGGAGCAAAGCGGGTATAAAATTGTCGCGACTGGTAACAATGCCACTAAGGGTATCGCCAAAACTATTGTGTATGATCTAAGTGATGGGGAGCGGCGCTGGGAGGTGCAGAAATTAGCCGAAAGCTTGAAGGCCGAATTAAGTACGGAAAAATTGACTACTACTACCGGGGCTTTGGCCCGAGTGGTGTTGGGTGCTGATACGGCGGCGACTAATTAATTGATTTTCATGATGGTGGCTGATTGGTTGTGGCATTATCGTAAATTGATCCTTCTAGAGATTGTGCTTTTGGGAGTCCTTCAGGCGATGTATTGGTTGCCTCGGTTGCTACCCTGGTGGGTGGGCTTAACAGTGCTAATAGTGATATTGTTTGCGTGGTGGATTGGCAATGCTAAATTCCAACACGATATTGGCGTGTTTGTGGCTGAGCTACTCTGGGCCGTCCTTTCTGGTGTCGGATTTTTAGCTTTTTCTTTGTTTAATCTGTGGCAAGCCCAATTAGCCATTATTATTATCGCTGTGGCAGTAGCTTTTATTAGTTACTGCCATCAACAAAGGATCGATTCTGATCAATGGAGTTTGCCAGCCATTAATTGGTTGGGGTCGATAGATTTGTTGGTTTTGTTTGTGGCCACCTTGTCTTTAATGCTGTTGGTCAGATTTTATAATCTTGGCGTGGTCTGGCTGATGTTGGCCACGCTAATTCAGCTAATCCTGGCTCTTTATTTGTTGTTCTGGCGCCAAGCCCTACCCATGAAAAAATTTTGGCTCTACGCTGCTTTAATGGCCCTGATTGGCGAAGAAATGGTCTGGATGACCAGCGCTTGGTATAAAAATGCCTATTTCAAGGCCTTTCTTTTACTGGTCATTTATTATTTATTCTCTGAATTGGTCATGCATTATTTAAGAGGCAATTTGACAGTTCGGGTGGCCTTTGAATATATTGGAATAGCTCTCATTCTGATCTTAGCGTTATTTATTTTTGACTGGTTGTTTGTTTTAGCGCCAAATATCTTATAATCAATGCTGTATTCCTTGCAGCATTGTTCTGGCTTCGTCCAGAATCGTATAATATTAACTATTAATAAATGGACACAAAAAAACCTGTTGACTCTTTTTGGTACGGCATGTTCGGAGGTATTATTGGCGGGGCCTTCCTGATGGCTCTGGTCATTTGGACTGGGATATATAAATTACCTGCCGATAATTCTGTACTCACTAATTTAGCGGGGAATAACGAGGCCAGCGAGCCCGATAATTCGACTTTGCCGCCGGGAGATGCCGATTCGACCGTGGTAAACGCGGTGGCCAAGGTATCACCGTCAGTAGTGAGTGTTGTCTCTACCAGAAATGTGCAAAGCTTTTTTGGCCCGGTTCAACAAACTGGAGCTGGGACCGGTTTTATTATTAAATCTAATGGATTGATCGCCACCAATCGGCATGTAGTCAGTGGAACCGGTACTTATAAAGTATTAACTGCGGATGGTAAAAGCTATGATGCTACTGTTGCCGCCGAGGATACATTTAATGATTTGGCTCTCCTTAAAATTAATGCGACTGGCCTTAAGGCAGTTGAATTGGGGGATTCGGATAAATTAAAAGTTGGTCAGCAAGTGATTACTATTGGTAATGCTTTAGGGGAATATCAAAATACGGTGGCCAAGGGAATCATCAGCGCTATCGGCCGGACAATTAATGCTAGCGATGGGACGGGGACTTCCGAAAAATTAGAGGGAATGATTCAAACTGACGCTACCATCAATCCAGGGAATTCTGGCGGCCCGCTAGTTAATTTACTGGGCCAAGTTATTGGTATTAACACTGCCATCGATACACAAGGTGCTCAGATCGGGTTTGCTATCCCCATAAACAGTGTCAAATCGGCCTTGGATTCATATACCACAACTGGTAAAATTTCTCGGCCGATGCTGGGTATTCGCTATATAAATATTACTAAAGAATTAGCGGCTCTCAATAAAATGAGTGTGACGCAGGGAGCGTTAGTCACTCGGGGGGATAATGCGGGAGAGCTGGCCGTGACTCCGGGCGGTCCTGCCGATAAAGCTGGGATTAAGGAAAACGATGTTTTGATCAGTATTAATGGTACGAATATAGACGAAAACAACACACTAATCTCGCTGCTACGAAAGTATAAGCCGAATGATACGATTGTGATTAAGTTATTGCGAGCGAACAAAGAACTGCAAGTATCCGTTAAATTAGGTGAATTAAAGTAGATTTAGAGTGCCTGATCAGGTCTATCCAAAAACCCGCTTGTTTGCGGGTTTTTGGTAATAGTAGAAAGATTATTCCTTGTGTCGCATATCTTTGCGTACATCTTCCAGAGTTTCAGCAGCAGCTTTTTGACCACCGAGGCCAAAAGCCAATCCACCAGCGAGGGCGATCATGAAGAAGATAGCCATCATCAAGTAATTGATAATCATGCTGGCGACGCCCAATTGATTAAGGGCGACCAAAACGGTAAAGATCCAGATAACCCACTTAGTCACAGTGGCCAAGAAGTTAGCTGACCGCACTTTGGCGATTCCGACCGTTCCGCGGACCACATGAGAGAAGAAATTAGCGGCCAACATACCCATGAGGAGGATTGCCACAGCCACAAAGATGTTCGGGACATAACCGAGGATTTCATTTAAGAATTCGGTGATTCTGGCTAGACCCAAAATATCAGCGGCGGCCAAGAAGGCAACCAACAAAATTGTCCACCGGACTAATCCTCCGATAAAGTCGGAGGTTTCGAAATCGACGCCGGACTTGCGGAAGAAATTCTTCACGCCGATTTTATTCAAAGCTGCGTCCAGCTTGATCTGTTTGAGGATCTGGGTCACTAATTTATCCAACCCGGCGGCAATGATCCATCCAATAATGAGGATGAGCACGGCGCCAATCAAATTGGGCAGGAAAATTAGGAACCGATACCAGATGTCTTGCAATGGGGTAAGCACAGCGGTACCCCAAGTATTGAGAAGATTACCTTGCATAGGGCTCCTTTCAAATTAATATAAAATAATAATCACTTGGCTACAGGAAATTAAACATCAAACTTTTTTCCTTGAGCACCACAATTGTCAAAGTCCTGATGTTCTACAAGCATTATAACCAAAATTCAAGCGTTTCGCAATTTGCCTTAGCTATAAAATGCCATATCTCTGTTCTGAGTAACAAAAAACCCCGCCAGAGGCGGGGAATTTATCCAAATTAATCAAGAGAACACCATCCCTTCTAATTTTTCTTAATGTTCATAGCCAACATTAAGCGCGGCCATTCAGTTTTTGGTTTCCAGACAACTTTGCCCATTGCCCAAAGTTCCCTCAACATTTCCATGAAATGTCTCATAGGATAGTCCTCTCTTTGTGTTGTCAAAGAATTTAAGAAAATTTCGGGGATACCCCGGTAAATTAGTATAACATAGATTAATTGGTGCCCTGGGAGAGATTCGAACTCTCAATCCTTGCGGAACCAGCTCCTAAAGCTGACGTGTATACCATTCCACCACCAGGGCAAATTTTAGCCAGGGATATCCTTATAATAGTGTAACCCCTCCACTTTGGTTGGGGAATAATATCATCACAACTACTACAGACACACCCTTGATAGATGCTAAATGCTATTCACTAATCTCTAAATGGTGATTAAGTCCTTCAGTTTAGCGTATTTAGCGGAAGAAATCCCACTAATTTTCATCAAATCTTCCTTCTTTTTAAAAGGGTTCTTTTTCCGGTAATCAATAATATATCCCGCTGTTACTGGACCAATGCCAGGCAGGGTATCTAATTCGGCGGCACTGGCTGTGTTGATATTAACTGGCCCTGAAATAGCGGCGGTACCGTTGGTAGTAGAAGAAGTGGCCAAATAATTCGCAGCACCCTTGACCGGGATATAAACTTTACTATTATTCTGTAACAAAGCCGCCCGATTAATTGTTCTAGCCAATAATTCCAAATCGGCCTCCGGGGTTAGGCCACCCGCTTGTTTAATCGCATCTTCAATAATTTGGCCAGAAATAAAATTATAAACTCCCGGGTTTTTAATTGCCCCGGCAATATCTACTACGATTTGTTCATTAATGGAAATTGGCTTAACGGATGCATTAGTCGATTTAATGACAAAATAAGCCCCCACGAACAAGCCAATGGTTAAAATAATTCCCAAAGGCAGTGTAATTTTATCTAACAGTTTTTCATAATCCCAGACCATAACTTTAGTTTAACCGGTCTTTTGCTTCAAAGTAAAACCGGGCCCGTTGTTGGGGACCCGGTCTTTGGTTCGGGTCGAAAAGAAATTGATAGGCAGTTGTTAGGTATCACGCGAGTGTCTCCTCCTTAGCAGATTTATCGCTCTTCTGTTTGCTGAGCAATAATGGATGTTTGGCGCGATCGATTATCGGTCCGTAACTTGTGTGCTGGAATGTTACAGCCAGTTCTCCGCGCATATATCCAAAGGCCACAGTACTAAATGTGGCAACCAGAGAGTCAATTTCGTCTGCAAGTGCAACGGCTTTTTGAGGATCAGTGGTATTGCGCAGGTTTTGACAAAGCTGACGCAACTTGTCTGAGTCTGACACCATAGGAAATCACCTCCCTTTATTGATAGCATACCTTGCTTGACCCGAAAGCAAGGAACAATATTACGACCATTTACTCACTATGTGGCAATAAATGCAACTGGATTTTTTGTTTGAGGGCAGGATGGCGCTGTAATAAGGGGTCGGATTGGATCAAATCCCGAGCGGCGCGGTGGGTGACTTTGATCAATGTCTCGTCCATTAAGTTGGCGATTCTAAGGCGCAAGAAGCCGGATTGTTGCGCATCAAAGA
>CAYIGX010000033.1:0-5420 GCA_964363095.1 uncultured Candidatus Saccharibacteria bacterium | reverse complement strand
TGGTGCACGTTCCTCCGGGGGTAGCTAATGGCTCAAAAGGCATGACTTATCCCTATGCCTTGATTTGTAATATTGCTTCCGAGCCGCATGATCCTGCGCTTAAATATAAACGCATCAACCCTCATTCTGGAGAAATTCCTTATGATTGGGCGAGAAAAGATTTTTAGAAGATATGATTATTGCTAGAGCACCTCTTAGAATAAGTTTTATCGGCGGCGGGACCGACCTGCCTGATTTTTATCAGATTTCACCCGGCCGGGTGATTTCGGCGACCATTGACCAGTATGTTTATACGGTGGTTAATCGGACGCCGCTGATGAAAAAAATTTCCGCCCGGTATGCAGTCACCGAGTTGGTGAATCATCCCATAGAACTAAAGAACAATCGGATTCGCGAAGCCCTGTTGGATTTAGGGATTTTGAGCGGCATAGAAATCGGCACTTTTTCTCATTTGCCCGGGGGGACTGGGTTGGGCTCTTCCTCGAGTTTTTCGGTCGGGTTAATGAAAGCCCTCTATGCCGCACAGAGCAAAAAAATTGATAATCGGGAAGCAGCGGAAGCTGCCAGTCGGCTAGAAATTGATTTGGTGAAGGAACCCATTGGTAAGCAAGATCAATATGCCGCGGCTTTTGGCGGGTTTAATATCTTTCAATTTAATCCCGATCATTCCGTGGAAGTTACCCCCTTGTTGCTGGACTATAAAAGGAAATTAGAACTAGAAAACCACATCTTATTATTTTTTACTGGCATTACTCGATCAGCAGAGAGTGTCTTAACCGAACAAAAAGCCAATATTCCTGCCAAGGTAGAAACCCTAAAAGAGATGGCGGCTGCGGTATGTGATTTCCGCGATCTATTATTGGCCGGCGATTTTGCTGGGTTGGGTCATTTATTGCATGTCTATTGGCTTAAAAAGAAAAGCTTGGCCAGCTGTGTTTCTAATCCGATCATTGATGATTTGTATCAAGCTGGTCTTCTGGGGGGAGCTTGGGGCGGAAAAGTTTTAGGAGCTGGCGGCGGCGGTTGTTTATTGTTTTTAACCGACCCGGCTCGCAAAGAAAGTGTGCGCTCGGCTGTGCGACAGTTGGCCAAAAAGAATCAACTGGAGTATTTTAATGAAATTCCTGTTAAATTTGTGCAATCTGGTGTAGAAATAATAGTTAACACCGAACCGATCAAATCGGAAATAGTCGCGGAGAAAATCTATGAAGGAATACATTAAATATTTTTCTGATCAAGTGATAGGGGCTCTTACTGCTTTGCCGGAAGCAGAGATTGCGAAAGCTATTGATATACTGCAGGCCACTTACGAACGGGACGGTCGAATTTATGTATTTGGCAATGGGGGTTCTTTGGCCTTAGCTACCCATTGGGTTAGTGATCTTAATAAAACAGTTTTTGGCCACGATGGCGGGACTCAACACGGCAAAAAATTTCAGGCCATTCGCCTACCCAGCACCGAAAGCGAATTAACGGCTTGGGCCAACGATGTGGGCTACGATATGGTATTTGCCGGTCCGCTCAAAAATTATATTCAGGATGCTGATACGATTATTGCCATTTCCAGCTCAGGCAATTCGGCCAATATTATCAAAGCCGTAGAATTAGCTAAAAATTACAAATTGCCGGTCATTGGGTTGTCGGGTTTTGACGGAGGCAGATTAAACGAATTGGCCGATGCTAAAATTCTTATCCCAACCAAGCCGGGAGAGTATGGGGTGGTGGAAAGTGTCCACGGAGTGGTGCTCCATCTGATCACCCAGTATTTCAAGGATTACTTTAGTCATATAAGTAAGGTAGGCAAAAGTGAAAGTTTTAGTTACCGGGAATAATGGCTATATCGGTACAGTGCTGGTTCAAGCTTTGTTGGACAAAGGTTATCAGGTAACTGGTTTGGATACGGGTTATTATGATGGGCGTGAGCTTTATCCACCCACGCCTCCTCGCCAGCAAATTGTTAAAGATGTGAGAGAGGCGACGCTGGATGATTTTTCTGAGATTGATGCGGTGATTCATCTGGCAGCTTTATCCAATGATCCCTTAGGCGAATTAAATCCTAAGCTGACCGAAGAGATTAATCTGCAGGGAACTCTCAAAGTCGCCACACTCTCCAAAGCAGCGGGAGTGAAACGATTTATTTATGTGTCTTCGCAAAGTATGTACGGGGTGGCTAACACCGATACCGAATTAGAAGAAGACAATAGCGAAAAAAATCCCATTACGGCCTATGCACGCACCAAATGGGATGCTGAAGTTGCCCTAAAGAAGATGTCTTCTGTAGATTTTGCTGTGGTATGTTTTCGGCCATCAACCGTATTTGGCGCTAGCCCGATGTTAAGATGTGATATTGTGTTTAATAATTTAGTGGGTTGCGCTTATACGACCGGAAAAATTGAAATCAAAAGCGATGGTACGCCCTGGCGGCCGGTAGTGCACATTAAAGATGTATCCAGCGCTTTTATAGCCGGCTTGGAAGCGCCCCTAGATTTAGTGGAGGGAGAATCCTTTAATGTTGGGATTCTGGACGGCAACTACACTGTGAGGGAATTGGCAGAAGCCGCCCAAAGATCGGTGCCCGGCAGCACTTTGGTTTTTACGGGCGAACACGGCAAGGATGCCCGGACATACAGAGTTTCTTTTAAAAAAATCCTTACTGTTTTAAAAGATTACTATCAGCCGCAATGGGATTTGGATAAGGGCGGGAAAGAGCTCGTGGAACTATTCAAGAAAGTGAATTTTACCGAGGAAATGTTCCGGGGTAGATGCACCAATCGGCTGAAGCAAATAAATTATCTCTTGGAAAATCAGCGAATAGACGAAAGTTTAAGATGGAGCCATGGCAGAAATTAAGCAAGCGGTGATTTTTGCCGGAGGCATAGGCGAACGGTTGCGGCCGCTCACAAACGATCGACCCAAGCCGATGGTTTTGGTTAATGGTCGGCCATTTCTTGAATATCTGATCAATCTATTAAGAGACAACGGTATCAGTGAAGTGCTGATACTTCTAGGGTATTTGCCAGAAAAGGTGCAAGAGTATTTTGGTGATGGTAGCAATTTTGGCGTCAAAATTAGCTATCATGTTGGCCGAGTGGAGGATGAAACCGGGACCCGGTTGAATAATGCCAGACATTTGCTCCACGATGATTTTCTGCTGATGTATGGCGACAACTATTGGCCGTTGAACCTCTCCAAAATGGCGGATTTTTATAATAAAATGGGTGTTTTAGGTCTGACGACGGTTTATAACAATAAGGATGCTGGTGCCGAGTATGGCCCGGAAAATAATATGTGTGTTTCCGCTGAGGGCTATGTATTAAAATATGACAGAAGCCGGAAAGACCCCGATCTCAATGGGATAGATGCGGGCAGTTTTATTATGAATAAAAAAGTGTTGGATTTGTCCCCGGCTGGTAATTTTTCCTTTGAACGAGAAATTTTGCCACAGTTAGCCGCCAGCCATCAGTTGGCAGGATTTTGCATTGATCATCCTTATTACTGGATGACGACGCCTGACTCGGTAATAATAATGGAAAAATATTTAGCTCCTAAAAAAATCATCTTTTTAGATAGAGACGGGGTGATTAATAAAAATATGCCCGTCCATGATTATGTAAAAAAATGGAGCGAATTTGAGTTTTTGCCTAGAGCCATCGAGGCATTAAGGTTACTTTATCAAGATGGATATAAACTTTTTATAATTGCGAATCAGAGAGGTATCGGTCGTGGTTTAATGACCGAAGATGATTTGCATGATATTCATAGCCATATGCTTCAGGAGTTATCAGGCCAAGGAGTCGCTGTCAACGGAATTTATCATTGTCCGCATAATCACGAAGATAATTGTACTTGCCGCAAGCCAAAACCCGGATTATTTATTAGAGCGGCGCGGGAGCACCATATTGATTTAACTAAGGCGGTTTTTATTGGGGATAGCGAAAGTGATTTAAAGGCCGGGGAGGCTGCCCGCTGCAAAACTTTTTTGGTCGAACCAGGCAAGGATGTCTTACAAATCGTCAAAGCTTTATTAAACAAATGAGGATTTTTATTACTGGTGGGACAGGTTTCATTGGTAAGTTTGTCGTGAGATCTCTCCAAAAAACCAAACACCAATTATTGGTGCTAACTTCTAAAAAGGTCAATGCGGCGGTTTTCAAATCCAGTAGAAATCTGCAGGTGGTAATGGGTAATTTAGGACGGCTTAAACAGCTTGAACCGGTTTTACGCAAGTTCCAGCCGAAGCTAACCATTCATTTAGCGTGGGAGGGCATTCCTGATTATGGGGTGGAGTTAAGTAAGAAAAACTTAATTTACGGTTTAAATCTCATTGAGTTATTGGGGCGAATCGGTTGCAAAGTTTTTATCGGGTCAGGTAGTTGTTGGGAGTATGGGGCTACCACTGGAAAGATCAATGAGGGAGTTATACCCAAATCTTTTAATCCGTTTACAGCGGCAAAACTCTCTCTCCAGTTGTTCGGCGAACACATCGCCAAACAATATGGGATGAAGTTTATTTGGATGAGATTTTTCTATGTCTATGGCCCTGGTCAAAAACCGGCTTCGCTCGTATCATCGCTTATCCAGAGCGCGATCGCAAGAAAAACGCCCGAGTTAAAAAATCCCTCCGGCGGAAATGATTTTATTTATGTCGAGGATGTGGCCAAAGCGATTGTGCAGGTTGTACGCAAATCTGCCACTATCCCTAACGGCATCTATAATATTGGGTCTGGTTATCTGACCGGGGTGCAACATATTGCGGAATTAGTGATGAAGCAATGCGGTGTCACATCTAAATTTAATAAAATTAAACCCCAAGGTTTTTATGCTGATATTAGTAAACTAGCCAAAGCGACTGGATGGGAACCGCGCACCAGCATAGAGCAGGGGATTAAAAAAACTGTTAACCATTTTAAAACTATATGAAGCGAGTATTGATCACAGGATCTTTGGGTTATATCGGTAGCGTTTTAACCCAGTATCTCGAAGAAAACGGATTCCAGTGCGTAGGTTATGATACCGGGTTTTTTAGAGATGCCCTCCTCTACGCTCCATCACCAACAAAAACAATTCTAAAAGATGTGCGAGATATTACCGAAGAGGATTTGACCGGCATTGATGTGGTCGTACATTTGGCGGGGATTTCGAATGACCCGCCCGAGAAATTGGATGCGGCGCGCGTGTATGACCCCACGCGGGTTTATAGTTTGAATATCGCTAAACTTTGCAAGAAAAAAGGAGTGAAATTTATTTTTGCCTCTAGCTGTTCGATCTACGGAATAGGTCAAGCAGAGTTATTAACAGAGGCATCCCCTGTTTATCCGCAAACCCCCTATGCGCTGAATAAGCTGCAGATCGAAGAAGATTTGCGTTCTATTAGTGACCAGGATTTTTCTCCAATTGCCTTGCTGTTTGCCACTGTTTTT